>JAADCZ010000004.1 GCA_013154175.1 Thermodesulfobacteriota bacterium | reverse complement strand
AACAGGGCCACCACTCGAATTCTTGGCAAACTGATGTCGAACCAGAATTTGTCTCAAAAGACCCTTCATCCAAAGACTTTTTAAGGCCAAAACCAGGATCACCACTTGAAAACATGGGTGCCTATGCCAATGTCTATGCGCCATAGAAGGCAAAAAGCTGCGCCTTGAAAATCAAGCCCAGGCCCTAAAAAGGCTGTCGAACAGTCACTTGGGTATCTTGGCGAAGTTGGGCATGTAGAGGGCTGTTTGGAAGCTCTGCAGCAATTCTTGGGCTTCCTACAGCCCCATTAGTCCTATAGCCAATCTGCGCCCCTTTCAAAAAACTCATGCTTAATAAAAAAAGTGACTTATGTGACGAAATTTTTGTCTGTTGGCAGACAAAACAAAAGGCAGAAAAGCTTGATCGATGGCTAGAGAAGTGAAGGGATCTTTAAAGAAAAAAGTGGGGTGAGCGGAGGGACTTGAACCCTCGGCCTCCGGGGCCACAACCCGACGCTCTAACCAACTGAGCTACGCCCACCACTGGATTTGTATTTAAAAACAGCCTGTATTTAATGTGGACTGATGCCCATGTCAAGAGCTGATTCGCCCCTCTACTTGAGGGTCATGCGCACGCCCTGCAGCTTTCCGTCACCTTGGGCCTGCTTACCCTTTGGGGCAACGAGAAATACCCGCTCCTGGGGCACCTTCCCATTTTGAATCAAATAGTTTGCAACTGCCTTGGCCCTGTCACTGGCGAGATTGCGAAGGTCGCTCTCCGTTACGGTGATATGTTCCTTGAGCATCTTCTCCATAACTTCCTTGGGCTGCGACTTAATCATGCCAATGAAATTTCTGGGCCTTTTAAAGGAGGCATTCTTATATGCCTTTTCCAGGTATTTTTCATATTCTGAAGGCTTGATCTCCAGATCTTCTATATCTTCCACCTTTTCCCTCTCGTCATTGGGCAGGTCCTTGAACTTCTGTTTTTTGAGAAGATACATGAACTTGCGCTCTATCAAGCCCTTTTTGTCTGCCTCTGGCGCGTAATAACCCGTTATATCCACCTTGAGGGCGGGTCTATCCCTCAGGGCCTTGGCCAGGATGTCGAGCTTTTTCTTGGCTTCCTCCTGCAACTTGGCAGAACCCGGCGGAAAGGTCACTGTGTCCAGCTTCTCATCTGAACCAAGGACTGCGCCCAGTAGGGCAAAGGGTGAAGTGGCCGCCTTGATGAAAATATTCATTATTGCCCTCAAAACCGCACTTCGGTAGCTAAATTCCGGGTCGTCCAACTGGCCACGCACTGGGATATCCAGATCGATTTTGCCCTTTCTGTCCTTGAGAAGGGCAATTGCAAGCTTTATCGGGGCATGGATGGCATCCTTGCTAGGAACCTGTTCTCCAAGATCAAACTGATCCAGTACCAGGCGGTTGTCCACATAGAGCTTGTTTCCTTCAAGCTTCACGTGGAGATCCAGGAACATCTTCCCCTTTTCAATCTTGTAGCCAAGAAACTTCTGGGCATAAGGGGAAAATCTTGTCATTCCTGCACCACCTATCTTCACGGACAAATCTGCAAAAAGCGGCTTGGCAAGGGGGTTTACAAGGCCAGAAATCTCAACCCTAGATCTGTTGTCAACAAGTGCCTTGATATCAACCTTTGCCTTCATATCAGGCTTGTTCACTAGGCCCTTGACATAACCGTTGATTGCATCAAACTCCCTCACGAAGACCTGCTTGAGACTTCTGTCAACCAGCCTGACCCGACAGGAGACAAGCTTTACAGTCTTTATCTTTATGAAAGGAGGCGGCTCGTTAGAAGCGCTTTTTACCTTGCTTTTCTTTTTCTTGGGCCTTGTCTCTTCTTCTTGACTCTTAACCAGCCTTGAAATGTTAAGGGTTCCATCCTTGGCAATTATGATATTTTGACGAACGCCGTTTAGAAGGATTTCATCCACCAGAAACTTTACCGGGGCATAGGAAAAGACAAAATTCTTTGCTGCTATCTCCTTCCACTTGACAAATGGCTCCTGGGACTTCTTGTCAAAGAGAAGCACATTCTGGACCCGCACCGTGCCCTTGGCGTTGATGGATGGATTTTTCTCTCCCTGCCTGAAGCTTGCCTTGGCACTCAGGGAAAGATGGCCCCGGCCCAACTCGGCATTCAAGAACTTGTCCACATAACCCTGAAAGGGAGGAAGGGGGACCTTGGACAAGGATAGGGCAGCATCGATAATCATGCCCTCGAGTTTCCCTGTCCCCTTGATGTTGATCTTGCCTGTCTTGTTTACCCGGGAGTTCACACTGTAAGAAAAGCTTGACCCCTTGGCTGTGGAGAAGTCTCTAACCTCACAGTTAAGTGATGACAAAAGGAGCCTTACAGGGGATGGCGCTGAAAGATCAGAAAAGTTTACTGCCCCTCCCTTAATGGCAAAGGACGACAGATTAACCACCGTTGCCCCTTCACTACCCTCTTCTGCCTCTTTATTTTTGCCCTTTGAACCAGAAGAATCCTCCAGGACAAAGTCCAGGAAGTTTTGCAGATTGGACACTCCATTCTTGTCCAGAACAAAATTCAGCCTGGGCTCACTAACCTGGATGCCATCGATGCCCACCTGCCCCTTTGCAAGATTCATATCCACCACTCCAACCTTGATAACCGGTATGGCCAGCAGGTCTCTGGCAAGGGCCTTTGTTTTGGATTTTCTTGTTTTTCTCTTTCCTCGAGTTTGAACAGGGCCAATGTTTCTTGCTGCCACGTCTTTGATCTTGGTCTCGAGGACTATGTGTCTGGAAAAGAGCTTTGATGGCTTTAGGTGAAGCCCAAGGTCCCGGACTGCCAGGACCTCCACACCCTTCTTGGCCAGGGACACACTTGCAAGGGTAGCATTACCGCTTAGGACGATGCTGGGCTTGCCCTTGGTAAAGAAGTGAATGGACAGATCCGTTGACAACAGGCCATTTCTCAGTTTGAGCCCGTTAAAGTCTGGAATATATTTCAAATACTTGGTGAGGTCTATCTTGGAGAACCTGAGATTTATGATGGTGTCCCTGTCTTGGGCAAATGGCCTTGTGCGCCCCTTGAATTCCAGGGGGCTGCCATTTATCGATGCTGAAAAGTAGGGTTTTACGTAGATGCGAACATTTTGATCAATATTTGAGATAAATGGGATGCCTATATTGATTTTTTCCGCCTTGTGGACACTTCCCTTCAAGTCGTCCTGAAATATCAGACTCCCATCCTTTATCTCTATGTTGTTGATGGAAAATTTGGCAGAAGATTCCTCTTTCTTCTCCTTCTCCTTTTCCTCTTCTCCAGTGAGGATATCATCAATGTTCAGCTGACCCTTTTTGTTTCTCTCGAGGAAGATAGAAGGCTGATTTATTTGAAGTTTTGAGATGACCAGGGCCATTTTGGGAATTGATACCGCCTCTAGATCCAGTTCCAGCCCCTTTATTTTTACAAGGTCCTTGCCTTTTATTTTGGACTTTATTGCCAGATCTGCAATTTTCAGATCCAGCTTGAAGGGATTAAAGGCTATCTCCCCGACCTCAACCTTTCTGTGGATCGACTCAGGTAAGACATTGACCAACACGTACTGGACAATGCGCGGTATGCCCAGAAAGCCAAAAAGTGTATAGAGGACTACCAGTAAAACCGTCCAAATTGCTATCTTCCAATAGATTTTCAGGCTCTTGTATTTTGCTAACAAGGCTTTTTACTCCATCATCCCAAGGGTTAAGTCGACTTTTTTGATAAGGTTTATTCCCAAAATCTGTTTAAATTTTACCTTTTATTTTTCCTCTTGTCATTAAAACATCATTAAGGGTATCTTTATGGCCTTCTCCATGAGTTGCAGGCTTTGTCTTTTCGTTAAACAGTTACCATCCAAAAATGTAATAATTACATTTTACTAGGTTTTTCCCATTGGGGCCTATCGGGCTCACGATTGTGTTGGAAAAACCTCCCAAAACTCACTTAACTTTCGAAATTTCTGGTTTTTTGTTTGCTTGTGAACCCATTTAAAAACCCTTATAATGGGCCGACTATACAACGCGACAGAGGCATACGAAAAAATGGCGAGTGACAACGAAATAAAGCGAATCAGAAATATAGGAATAATCGCCCACATAGATGCTGGGAAAACCACTCTTACCGAGCGAATACTGTACTACACGGGCAAAACCCACAAAATTGGTGAAGTCCACGATGGCCAGGCCACCATGGACTGGATGCCAGAGGAACAGGAAAGGGGCATAACCATAACCTCTGCTGTCACCACATGTTTCTGGAAGGGAAAGGAGATACACATCATAGACACCCCCGGGCATGTGGATTTCACCATAGAGGTTGAACGCTCCCTGAGGGTCCTCGACGGAGCCCTGGGCGTCTTTTGCGCCGTGGGAGGCGTGGAGCCCCAGTCTGAAACGGTTTGGCATCAGGCAGACAAGTACAAGGTCCCAAAGATGGCCTTCATCAACAAGATGGACAGGCTTGGGGCCGACTTCTGGCGGGTGGTTGATGAACTTCGCGACAGACTTGGTGCAAACCCTCTGGTAATGAACATCCCCCTTGGAGCAGAAGACTCCTTTGAGGGGGTTTTTGATCTGGTAAAGCAGAAACTTATAGTCTGGGATGACGCAACAGAAGGCCGTGAGTTCCAGGAGCTCGACATACCCGAAGAGCATCAGGAGTATGTGCAAAATGCAAGGGAACAGCTCTTGGAGGCACTTTCTGAACTCGATGATGAACTCATGGAGATGTATCTTTCAGAGGAGGAGATTCCAGAAAGAAAGATACACGAGGTTGTTCGTAAGGCATGTCTGTCCCTCGAGGGTGTGCCGGTGTTTTGTGGCTCAGCCCTTAAGAACAAGGGGGTACAACCGGTGCTGGATGCCATTGGCAGATACCTGCCCAGCCCCCTGGACATTCCCCCGATAAAGGGAATCAACCCCTTAACAGGCAAGGAAGAAGAGAGAAAGGCAAGCGTGAAGGTGCCCCTTTCTGCCCTGGCCTTCAAGGTCCAGATGGATCAGGGCAGGAAGATGACCTTTGTAAGGGTCTACAGCGGTGTCATGCACGCAGGAGAAGAGGTCTGGAACGCCACAAAGAGCAAAAAGGAAAAGATAGCCCGCCTCCTGCGGATGCATGCAAACAAACGGGAACGCATCAAAGAGGCAGGCGCTGGCCAGATCGTGGCCGTCATGGGGCTCAAACTGGCCCAGACTGGTGACACCCTTTGCGACCCGGAACACCCAATCATTTTGGAGGCCATTGAAACCTATCAGCCAGTGATTTCCGTGGCTGTCGAACCCAAATCCACCCAGGATCAGGAAAAGGTTGAACTCTCCCTTGCCAAACTTGCAGAAGAGGATCCCACATTCAGGGTCAAGGTGGATGAGGAAACAGGCCAGACCATTATTTCAGGAATGGGTGAGCTGCACCTGGAGGTACTTACCCAGCGATTGCTGAGGGAATTCAAGGTGCCTGTTCGCGTTGGAAAGCCCCAGGTGGTCTACAGGGAGACCATACAGAAGGAAGCCCAGGTCACTGAAAAATTCGACAAGGAGATCGGTGGCAGCCGTCAGGTGGCAACTGTGGAGCTAGTTGTCAAACCCAGGGAGCGCGGCCAGGGCAACCTGGTAAGAAGCGAGCTGCCTGAGGGAGCCCTGCCTGAAGGGTATGAAGAGCAAATCATCGAGACCCTGAAACAGGGGCTAGAAAGCGGTGTTTTACAAGGCTTCCCCATGATAGATGTGGAGGTTGTGCTAAAGGGTGTCCAGTTCGAGGAAGGCCTATCCTCTGAGATAGCCTTTAGGGCCGCGGCATCCATGGCGCTCAAAAGGGCCTGTCAGGAGGCAGAACCTGTACTCCTGGAACCCAAGATGCTTGTGGAGGTCATCACCCCTGAAAACTTCATGGGTGACGTCATAGGAGACCTCAACGCAAGGGGCGGCAAGGTGGAAAGCATCGAGCCCCGTGGAAATGTGCAGGTGATAAAGGCCATAGTACCCCTTTCAAGGATGTTCGGATACTCCACTGCCCTTCGCTCTGCCACCCAGGGCAGGGCCAACTTCACTATGGTCTTTTCCCATTACGACCCTGTTTCAGAGTAGCTGCAGCGGTTTCATTACCGTTGCCAACACAAACAGGCCAATATTGCATTTAGGGCAAAATTGTTCTACTTATGCCTCAAAATTTTTTGAAAGGAGCAACTAAAAAGTGTACGAATCCTCAGACCTGAGAAAAGGCCTCAAGATTATAATCGACGGGCAACCTTACATAATCACAGATTTTCAGTTTTCCAAACCAGGCAAGGGCCAGGCCCTTTACAGGTGCAAGCTCAAAAACATGATAACTGGCTACACCATGGACAGGACCTACCGCTCCGGTGACAAGTTTGAACCTGCCAATCTGGAAGAACGCAAAATGCAGTACCTCTATAATGATGGCGAAGGCTACCACTTCATGGATACCAAGACCTACGACCAGATCACCCTTACAGAGGAAAATGTTGGGGAAGCCAAAAACTTCCTCCAGGACAATATGGAAGTTGATGTGCTCTTCTTCAACGAAACCCCCATCAGCATCAATCTTCCAAACTTCGTTCAGCTAAAGGTTGTAAAGGCTGACCCAGGAGTGAAGGGCGACACTGCCACAGGGGCAACGAAACCCGCCACCCTCGAAACCGGCTATACCATCCAGGTTCCACTCTTTGTTGAGGAAGGTGACGTCCTCAAGATAGACACCAGAACAGGGCAATATGTTGAAAGGGTCAAGAGCTGACAAAAACACTCTTTAAAAAGGGAATAAAAGAGACGCTCCTTGCCCGTCACCACCTTTTAAAGGCCATTCGCGACTGGTTCTTTCAAAATGATTTTATCGAAATAGACGTCCACTGCTCATCCGAGCATGCCATACCAGAAGCGACGATCGACCTTTTCGAAATAGAGGGCAACAGATTTCTGCTGCCCTCCCCTGAAATTTATCTAAAACCCCTGCTTGCCCATGACATTCCTCGTTTCTTCCACCTGGGCCCGGCCTTCAGGAAGGGAGAAAAGGGAAGGCTCCATAGCCACGAGTTCACCATGTTGGAATGGTACCGGGCAAATGCAAATTACCACCAACTTATCACCGACTGCCAGAATTTACTCACACATTTGGCAAGCTCTCTAGAGACACACCATCCCTTTGCCTCAAGGCCTGGGCTTCTGGCCTGTCTTTCAAGGCCAATGGAGATCCTAACCATAGAAGATGCCTTTGTGAGGTTTGCAGGCTGGAATCCCCTGAAGGAGTGCGACGAGCGCAGATTTGAAGAAGATCTGGTGCTAAAGGTTGAACCCAGCCTCCCTGGAGATAGGGCCGTTATTTTAAAGGATTTTCCTTGGTGGGCTGCCTCCTTGGCAAAACTTGATGACAAAGACCCGTCAGTTTGCCAGCGACTCGAGTTGTACCTGTGCGGCGTTGAGCTAGCAAACGGCTTTTCAGAGCTGCTCGATTCCAGGGAACAGAGAAAAAGATTTGAAATTGAAAATCAAAAGAGGGTCCAATATGGCCTTGATCCTATCCCCATCCCAGAAGGTTTTTTGCACGCCTTAGATAACTGCCCTCCATCTGCCGGCATTGCCCTAGGTATTGATCGGCTGCTCATGATACTCATTGGAGCCTCCACGATTCAAGAGGTCCTTCCCACCCCATTTTCAGAAGACTAAAGGGTTCCCTCCAAATCCAAAGGGATAAGTGGCAAACAAATTGCTCAAAGGTCTAAGCGGCTAAGGAAACCTTGGTTTATTAGCCGATTTTTCTGTCTTTCTTAAAGTTTTTTTTGCTAACCAACCCTAAAAAAACAAAATCTTTTATAAATTTTTCCTTTTATCCGATGAGATGAGCAACAAGACAAAAATCAGGAACATTGGAGGGAACGATGTCGCATTCACCATGGCACAAAATGATTCTTGCCGCTCTATGTACCCTTGTCATGCTTAGCGGCTGTGGCCAGAAAATAAAGGAATCTGTCAAGGCAATAGATTCTACTACAATACGAAATCCCCACCCATGCCCCAAAATAGTCATGCTGCCCTTTGCAGACTATTCCACAGGCAAACACATTGACGACTCCTTAAGACGCCAAATCAAGGTGCAGAATGCAATCGCGCACAAACTGGCCTCAAAAGGCTACTACACGCCCATGGAAGAAGATGTTGTCCAGTACCTCATTGATCTGGGTGTCATAACCCTTATTGAAGGGCCTTCAATAGATTCGGCTCGCACAAGGAGAAACTTCTACAGGGAATTGGGCACTGGCTGGTGCGACCAGATGAATGTGGAGATTCGCAAGGTACTACTCGCCAACGAAGTCACCAACGGTCCAAGGGAAGAGCTGAAGATGAACCGCATAGGTCTGGACAAAGGTGTCATAAGACAGATTGGCAACTACTTTGGTGCAGACTACATCCTTCGGGGCAGGATAGTTGAATACGAAATGAGGGAAGGCCAGAGCCTCAATCCCTTGCAGCAGGGCATTCTCCCCTTCTTCTTTGACTGGACCTCATCGGCCATTTTCGGTGTAGCACAATCTGAACAGTATGACCTTTGGCAGGATCTCGCCATTGGCGGTTCCATGGGAGCAGCACTGGGTTCCCAGGCCAATACACCCTTCAACGGGCCATCAAAGTCTAGCAAGATTGTCGGTTCAAGCCCCAGGTTGGCACACGTAGTCAGCGATACATCTGGTGGATTTGAACAATCTGCTGGTCTCAATGCTGCCTTTTGGGGTGCTGCCGGCATGGCGACAGCATATCTGGCATCCAAAGGCGGACATATCCCCAGGGCCGTTGTCCAGATCAGCCTCGCCCTTCAGGACCCAGAGACAGGTGAGGTCGTATGGGCCAACAGGGTAGAAAAAGAGGTGGAGCCTGAAAGCATGTGGGCAGACAACTCGGGCAGGACCCAGATGGACCTGGCAGTTGAAGAAGCAGCCAAGACCCTTCTGGAAGATCTGACAAACACCTTGGCCATGTGCCCCAAGTGCAATCAGGCTGCCCAGGCCTCAGTTTCCAATATCGATTGTGAGGAAATGGCCCTGCAAGCAGCTCCCAAGCCTGCTGGCTTAGGCACAGTACACATGGAAGGCGTGGAAAGGGTGACGGAACCAGCAGGTTCCCCAGAAAACTGGGGATCATAAAGTAGTCTATTGAGACAGGAGGATACCATGAAGGGAAAAGTAATCCCGTTTCTATTTATCATATTAGGATGTTGCATATTGCTTGCAGGCAATTCACAGGCGGAGGACAGTCTTGCCAGCCCATTCAATGAGAAATGTAGTGTTACCAAGACGGGAAGGCTTGTGGTCTCGCCAACTAGCTTGCAGTTTTACGTCAATCAGGAACAACTGGATAATCCTGAACCAATCACAGTAAGCCTTTCTGGCTTTGCCTTACCAAACTGTGTGGACGGCAACTGTACAACAGAGCAGATCCCGCTTTTGAGTTATGACTCAAACGGAAATGTCAATGGCACCATTCCAGGAACCGACGATATTGGGGCCCATACCACCAGTTGGCCAGAAACACTTGACTTTTGCTGGATCGCCGCTCCAACCGAGCAGTGGATTAACATAGATGGCCAGCCTGCCGGGGTTGCTGTGGATTCCACAACTGGAACCGGCAACTTTACTGTCACAATTGATGTCAAAAGACTGCTTGACTCAACGGCTGCCTACACTGGCCAGCCAACCTTAAAGGAAGGATGGATTCAGGTTACAACTACCATCCATGATCCTAGCATCCCTGGAGATAATGCCACTTACATGCGCAGCCATGTTGATGGCAAGGTCCAGGATCTTGTCACTGCAACCCTGTCTGACTGGACGATAACAGATGATCTGCCCATCCGTGAACAGATGTCGACATGGTGGATTCCAGTGAAGGTGTATGTAAATTCACTTCGCTATGCAGCAGAGGAAAAGCTTGCAACTACCGACTGGATAGATCTTACCCTCAATGTTCCTGTGTCTGATGACACCAAGGGAGCTCTCTACATCCTGGCAGAGCATCCCTCACTTTCCCCTGGCCAGGTCTATGCCTACAGGTGGATTGACGGAAAACCCAGATTCGACCTTTTTAGCCAGTGGGGCCACCCTGTGCCAGGAGCAGAAAATCTCTATTACTCGAGGGACATTCAGAACACCCCCATCGCAATGCCATTTAGTAGCGAGAAGAATGGACAGATTGCTCCAATCCCCTACAAAAGCACCAATGTTGGGGTATCAGGAGGCTATCCAAATGTTAAAGCCTTTGTCCCAGTGCCCTTTGGAGGCGGCATAAGACTGATTGGCCTCGAAGGTGACTGGATAATCAGGGCAGTTGTAGGCGACCCAACGAATATTCAGAATTATCGATCCTGGAGGGAACTCCTCTACTATGTGTTGCATATTACACCCATCACAGGCAGATGGATTGTAACTGAGGAATATGGCGGAGAAACAACCACATACATCGATGAAGACTCTGGAGTACCATACCCCCTCACCCTAAATGAGGAACGCGGAAAGCTAAGTGGTGTATGGCTCACCCCAAAGGGCCAGACAGTCCTTCAGGTAAGGTATGCCAATACCTCTGACCAGGTGTGCAATCAGTTCACCATACAGGGCCAGAGGGTCCTCATAGACAACTGCATTCGCCCTGGAAAGTACGAGATATATTTTACAGAAAACACCATCTGGGGGCCCTTTGAGTACCTTTACAGAATCGACGAATTCGATGTGGATTCAGGGGGCAAGATCGAAGGTCAGTGGCAATACAAGCCCCTTGGAGATCAGTATTGGTCCGTACCTGAAAAATTCACGGCAGTAACAGAAGATGTAGTCATCCCACTTGACCCCAACTGCAACTGCTACAAGGTAGCTGGCAAGGTAAATGGAATTGCCACTCCGTTCATAGTGGATACCGGAGCCGCAATGGTGCTCCTCAACATGAATGATGCCCAGATGTATGGAATCCCTGTTGCTGACAATGGAACAATTTCATGGGATGCCTGTGAAGAGGGCACTGCAGTTGGTGTTGGCGGTGAAATCACAGGATACTACTGCCCAGTAAACATCGAGATAGAAGGAGTACTGAAGAAAGACGGTGTCACTGCCTTTCTTTCTGAAAACCAGGATACAGCACTTCTTGGCATGACATTCCTCAAGTACTTCCACGTAACCACAAGCGCTACAGATGGAACCATGATCATCTCAAAATAGATATCAAACCCTCCTCTTCTCTAACGGCCGGGCCTTCACGCACTAGACGTGGGGGCCCGTCTTTTGCTTTGAGCCGCCCTTGATCTCAATAACTGTTATCTCAGGAGGGACTCCAATTCTAAAAGGGAAACATCTGGTCGTTCCTATCCCTTCATTCACGTAGAGCCAGCAATGTTCGCCCCTTCTAAAAAGGCCCTTTAAGTGTGCATAGTCCTTCCCCCTAAAAATCAGGGGCCTCAACCAGCCAGGCGTCCAAATCTGGCCACCGTGGGTATTGCCCGATAACCAAAGGACCCTTTCTCGTGGGGGAAGCTCGGCCCATGCACCTGAAAAATGACTCAGGACCAATATGGGCAGATCAGGCGGATGGGTTTTCCTCACCTTGTTGCGCCAAAGGCTTAATACTTCTTGAGGTATCTCGCCTGTCTGTGGTGAAATACCGCAAACAGTCATGGATTTTCCCGAAAGTTTTACGCTCTTGCACGTATCTCGCAAAATGACGGGTTCTTTTCTGAGCCTGTGAATATTCCCTGATTCATGGCAATAGAAACACCTGGTAAGGCCTGAAGAAGTGTCCGAATCCCCCAAGACTGCATAGGTGCCATATCTTGAGTCGAGTTTTTCAAAAAACTTTACTACCTCCGTGGCCTTTGTGTTCCACTGACCAAGATCCCCAGTAACACAGATTATGTCTGGACTGAGTCGGTTTATCCTTTGGGCCAGGCGTGCAACCTTCTTGCTCCATCCTGCAAGATGCAAATCGGAAACATGTACAATTCTTAAATCCCCCCAACTATCGTGTAAGGCCTCATCATGTATCTGAACATATTTCACCTTCAGGGTGTTTGGTTCCACCAACCATCCATAGATACCAAATATTAAAAAAAGGAGTCCAAATGCTGTAACTATTTTTTTTATTTGGTATCTTGTAGCAACTTTTTCCATGGGTAACCAATTCAAAATGGAGACTTAGCAAGGCTCATTAATGTCATGACCAGGGATCTAAGTAACATCATAATTGTTCTTCACGAACCAAGATACCCTGAAAATATTGGTGCTGCGGCAAGATGCATGAAAAACATGGGCCTTTCTCATCTTCGGGTGGTAAATCCCCTAAACTGGGATCTGGAAAAGATTCTAAAAATGGCCACCCATGAAGCCGCAGACCTCATAGATGCCGCGCAGCTATACTCCAACATTCATGAGGCAGTAGCAGACCTCCACGTGCTGGCTGGCACTACTGCCAGAACAGGACGAAAGAGACGCCCCACAGACACACCTAGAACTGTGGCCCAAAAACTTTTATCATACTCCAAAGAGTCTCTAGTCGGGATACTCTTTGGCTCTGAGAAGTGGGGGCTTGGCAACCGGGAGTTGGATCTATGCGACTTCGTCATAACCATACCGACAGCAAACTTTTCTTCCCTCAACCTGGCCCAGAGCGTTATGATTGTATGTTACGAGCTGCTGCTTGCCTCCAAGGGCGACATGGAGATCCACAAGCCTAGGCTTGCCACGATACGGGAAAAGGAGGGCATGTTTACGCATCTTCAAAAGACCTTTGAGGCCATTGGTCTGTATGAAAAGCAAACTCCTGCCTATTGGTTGCACAATGCCAGACGTTTTTTCAAAAACAAGGAACTCACAGCAAAAGACGTCAAAATGGTGCGGGGGTTTCTGAGACAGGTGCTGTGGGCAGTCAAGAATGGATAAACGAGGCCGCCATTATTTAGCAGCGCTGTTACTTTTCATTTTGGTGCCAGGGCTCCTGTGCCACATTCCAGGCCCTGCACTTGGATACGAGCCACCTGTTGGCATCTTCCTTTCATCCAAAATCCGCCCCTACCTTCAGGCCCTTCATGGGCTGGAAGACGAAATAGACTTCGATTACCAGGTATTCGACCTGAGCGAAAATTTTGAACTTGCCAAACACTACGCAAAGAGCAGGCGCTTTCAGACATGCGTCGCCATTGGCCCAGAGGCAATAAAGCTCCTATACAAATATGGCAGTGCAATACCCAACAAACTTGCCATCATGGCCCTTGACCTCGAAAAACTCATAGGCAATCACAAAATCTGCGGGATAGACCTTCGCATTCCAATAGACTTTCAACTCAAGGTCATAAGAGAGAAATTTGGCCCTGGTAAGAAGGTGGCAGTGCTTTACAACCAGGCGGAGAACGGCGCCATAATCGAAAAGGCCAAGGAGGCGGCCAAAAGCCAGGGGCTTATTCTGGTACCACTCGAGGTAAACAGCCCTTCGCAAATAATGGAAAAACTTACTCCAACTTTTTCGACTGTTGATATAATACTCTTTATTCCAGATTCAGTTGTGATTTCTGAAAAGGTCGTCTCCCACATTACCAAGACAGCGCTTTTAAACGGTGTTGCTGTTTGCGGATTCAATCGCTTCTTCTACGAAACCGGAGCCCTCCTATCCTTCATAATTGACTATGAAGAGATAGGCCGGGAGGCGGCCAGACTGCTGGAAAAGCTGATTAGGGAGCATCTTTGCATTTTTGAGCCACCCAAGGTGAAACTTTTGTGGAACAGGCGGGCCTTGAAGATTCTTATGAGGACCCGCCCTGACAAATGGAAAGAACTCAACTTTGTAGGAACTGAAGAATGAAAAGGTCCCTGACCTGGATATATAACCTGACCTTTCAACAGCGGCTCATAATGGGCATAGCCGTACTTATGGGTATTACTACCCTCTCATTGGGTATAGCCGGCAATGAACTGGCGAAAAATTTCCTGCTCATAAGGTTTGCAGACCGGATGGACTTTCTTGCCAAGTATTTGGCAGCAAACAGTGAACTGGGCATCCTTCTGGGGGACAGGGCCATGCTGAAACGCCTTGCAACGAACCTCCTGGCAGAAGAAGACGTGGTTGAAGTAATCATAAAGGATGATAAGGGGAATGTTCTTGCAAAGGTCTCCACTGGCCAGATTGCACCATCGGTCAAGAGGACTTCAGCCCCGGTAATCCTGTCCACTGCCTCGGAGAACCTCGTCTTTGGAAAGGGCAAACCTAGCAAAAAGACGATAGGAATGGTGGAAATAGCCTATGTCACCACGAGCATCGACGAGCTGACACAAAAATTGCAATTTAGCTATTTGTTGCTAACTCTTGTAATATTCACTGTGGGCATCATTTTCTTTCTGTTTTTCACTCGCTCTTTAACTGCACCCCTTGCAAACCTTATTGAAGCGGCACAGAAGGTGGCTGAAGGAGACCTCGAAGTGCAACTTCAAAAGGGAACTCTCCCTGAAACGAGAAAGCTGGCCCAGGCCTTCAACTCCATGACAATGGCGCTGAAACAAAGCAGGCGGGATCTGGAGGAAACCTATCAGAAACTTGTTCAGGAACAGGCCCTAGCAGAGGTTGGCCACTTTGCTGTCACTGTTGCCCACGAGGTGAAAAACCCGCTGGGTATAATCAAGGGTGCCCTGGACATCCTGAAAAAGCCTGAAATCGACGACGAGGTCAGGGCAACCATGATCTCCTATGTGGAAGATGAAATCAAAAGGCTGGATCTCCTCATCAGAGACTTCCTGGACTTTTCCCGGCCAAAACCACTGAACTTTGAAAGGGTAGATCTGGGGCAGCTGATAAATGAAATCGTCAATCGCATGCAACTTGAATGGGCTGCCAAAGAAATAACTATAAGCGTCAAAGAAAATATACCTGACGCATTCATTCAGGCAGACAAGGAGGCCCTTTCAAGGGCCATAGTGAACATCATCAAAAATGGTTGTGAGGCGTCATCCAAGGGCCAAGAGGTGACAATCCGCCTCCTGGATGAAGGCTCACACTACAGATTGATAATTGCAGATGAAGGCATGGGAATTCCAGATGTTAAGAAGGATAAGATATTTGAGCCCTTCTTTACAGGAAAGACAAAGGGTACTGGCCTAGGCCTGACCCTTACAAAGAAGATCATCGAGGCCCACATGGGCCAGATCGAAGTGAAGGACAACGAGCCAACCGGCACGAAAATTGAGATAATATTCTGGAAAATGAACAATTGACCATGGCACGGATACTAATAGTAGACGACGAAGACAAGATAAGACACATACTTTCCATAATGCTCAAGCTCAAGGGGCATCAGGTTGAGGAGGCTGAAAGCGGGCGCAAGGCCCTGGAGCTGCTGGAACGCTCCTCCTTTGACGTCATCATCACAGACCTGCGCATGCCGGAAATGGACGGCTTTGAGCTCTTGGAACGGGTAAAGCAATCGGATACACCGTTGCCGGTAATAGTGATAACCGCCTATGCCACCATTGAATCAGCAGTAGAGGCCATGAAGAAAGGTGCTGTGGACTACATAACAAAACCCTTTGAGGAAAGCCAAATACTGCTGGCAGTGGAAAAGGCCATAGGGGTTTCCAGAATCATTCAGGAAAACATCGACCTCAAACGCAAGCTAAAGCGCCTTTCCAAGTCTGGCGAGATAGTCTGTGTCTCCAAGGCGATGCAACAGGTCATGGACCTTGCGCTCAAAGTGGCTGCCAAACCCGACACAACCGTTCTGATTACAGGGGAGTCGGGCACAGGCAAGGAGGTTGTGGCAAGATTCATTCACGATAACAGCCCCAGGAAAAAGGGCCGATTCGTGGCTGTAAACTGTGCAGCAATCACAGATACCCTGGTGGAGAGTACACTTTTTGGACATGAAAAGGGCGCATTTACCGGCGCAGACCGGTCCAAACAGGGGGTCTTCGAGTATGCCTCAGGGGGGACACTGTTTCTTGACGAAATTGGGGACCTTCCCCTCGAGGCCCAGGCAAAGCTTCTTCGGGCACTCCAGGAAAAAACCATTCAAAGGGTTGGTGGCAACGAACCCATCCCTGTTGACGTCAGGGTTATATGTGCAACCAACCAGGACCTTGAAAAACTGGTTGAAGAGGGAGAATTCAGACAGGATCTCTACTTCAGGATAAATGTCTTCCCCATACACATTCCGCCCTTGAGGGAAAGAAAGGAGGCGATAGTTCCCCTTGCAGAATTCTTCATCAAAAAATTCATGGATTCAGATTCATCGGATCAACTCCTTACCGAAGGAGCAAAACGCATACTCAAAGAATATTCCTGGCCTGGGAACATTCGGGAACTTGCAAATACCATGGAGCGGGCGGCAATCCTGGCAGGGCTTCCGCCCATAACAGCCGAACATCTATCCTTTTTGACGAGGCAGAAAGAAGAACCCCCTCAAAAGGGGTTCAAACTGCCAGAGGAAGGGATTAACCTTGAGGAATTGGAAAAGGATTTTATCAAACAGGCCCTTGAGATCACAGGTGGTAATCAAAGCGCAGCAGCAAAACTGCTTGGGCTCACCAGGTCGAAATTTCGCACCAGGCTAAAACAGCTGGAGGAAAGCAATTGATTCGTCTTAATAGCAGAGCAGCAATCTTCGTTCTCGCCTGTTGCATTGGCCTGTTTGCCACTCTCACAGGGTCATCAAGAGTGCATGGGGCCACAAGTGCCGTACCCACCAAGGTCCTTTTCGTGGGTGAGGACATCTCAGTGGTCACCAGTGCATCAAAACACCCCGAGTCTCCAGAGGATGCCCCTGCCGTGGTCTCGATTATCGACCAGAAGCAAATCGAACGCTATGGCCTGAGAACCCTTGGCGAGGCACTATCAATGGTGCCAGGGTTCTACATTGCAGAAAGAGAGGCAGGCGGCCAGCCATTTTTCAGGGGCATTCCAGACAGTTTCCTCTTCCTTTACGACTCTGTGCCCATGACTTCCGACAGTACCAAGTCCATATTCCCCCTGGGCGAAGAGCTGACCCTCGACTTTGTAAAGCGAATAGAGATAATCAAGGGGCCTGCATCGGTCTTGTGGGGCCCGGATGCCTTTGCCGGCGTGGTCAATGTGGTTCCCATGGAAGGGCGAGACATCGACGGTATCGATCTCAATCTCAGGGCCGGCACTCCCGATCATGACAAACACTTCACAGTGACTATGGGCAAAAACGTTGGACTGTGGGAGGGCTTTCTGGCAGTTAGTGCCACCTCTAGGCGCGCCTATGACGAATACTACAATGTCCTAAAGTGTGATGATGCCCTAAACTGCCCCAACCAGTATGTAAGGGGGCGGGGCCGTCTGGACGACTCCAAGTATCTGGAAACTGTATTCAACCTTTCCTGGAAACAGTGGCTAAAACTTTCTGGACGATGGTCCAGCATGACAGACAGATACGTCGTTGGGGAAATGGATTCAGACAAGACTTGGGCTGCAAAGAAGAAGATACCCTTCCGGTTCATAAAACTTGAGGCACTGAAGAGTCTTGGTCTGTACAACTTCCATTTCAGTACCTATTACAGCAAGATCCCCTTTGAAGAGCAACTCGTGGATGTCTCCTGGCACTCAAATAGCCATGTCTACTATGGAGAGCTCTTTTTCGACCGCCAGCTTTGGGATTCCACCGGGCTTCTAACCCTGGGTACATCCTACAGATACAACAGGATTACAGGGGCAGTGCTGTCAAAAAGCTACTTGCCTGACTATTTACAGCCTGGGAACCCGCTCTTTACACCAATAATCGACCAGAAGGACTATGACACAAACCTGTTCTCAATCTATGGCCAGATGAGAAAGCACTGGAAGTGGTTCGAACTGTGGGCTGGCCTCAGATACGACGACCACAGTCAATATGACAATTCCATTTCCTACAATCTTGGAGCAGGTTGGCACCCATATTCTTCTTTGAGGGTAAAATTGCTCTTGGGTACAGCATATCGCACCCCCTACAATACCCAGTTGGTCAATCGCTCTGGCATGGATCCAGAGAAGATTCAGAATGTGAGTTTGAATGTCAACTGGTCCCCGCTGGACAACCTGCATCTGACTGCCACAGGATTCTGGAACAAGATAAAACATCATGTTAACGAAGATCCAAATGGCGGTCTTTCAAGCCCCAACTCCCAGGATATCTACGGCATTGAAACCACCATTAACTGGCAGCCCACATACTGGATAAAACTTTGGTTCAATGGAACATTTTTCAACAATTTCGGGGATGAAGAGGATTACAAGGTCCTGGATTATATAATCATCGAACCCGATGGTTCCCTCAAGCCTTACTACTCAAATTGGGAGACACCCTTTGAGACAGGGCCCAAAAATCTCTTCAATCTGGGGGGTGAGTTCAATCTGACACAACGGCTCATGCTCACTGCCAGGCTCAGATTTGCAAGCTCGGCCACAGGCTACTACAACAAGGGGACGGAAAAATTTTCCAGCACTGACACGTGGTTGACTGACGTTACAGCGACCTACAAGGACCTGTTCAGACACCATCTTGATGGGCAAATTGCCATCAAGAACCTCTTCAACCAGCGATATGAATTGCCGGGAATCTACAGTACCAAGGAGGGAGCGCCCTTCTCCATCTATTTTTCGTTGAAATTTACCTACTAGAAACCTACGAAAAAACAGAAGGCCGGCGGAACCAATATGGAGGCTGCCCGCCGGCCTTTAGTTTCGTTAACTTAGCGCCAAAAATCCACTATCTTACTGGCATGGGTCTGTTCCTTTCTCAGGCTATCCGCCTTGTTGAAGTCGGCAGCGGCTGCCTCTTCTTCACCCAATTTATCATATACCTCACTCCTCAAGAAATAGGCAGGAGCATAGTCAGGCGCCAGATCAATGGCCCTGGACAGGGCTTCAACCGCTTCATCCAGTTCGTCATTTTTGAGGTGAATTGCCCCCTTGTGATAGTGTAGTCTGTGATTTTCAGGATCAATCTCTATGGCCTTGGTTATGTCTTCAATGGCCTTTGCACTGTCACCCTTTCTCAAATAGGCAATGGCACGTGCCTGATATGCCTTGACGAAACCTGGCTCAAGCTCAATCACCTTTGTGAAATTCTCAATGGCCTCGTCATACTCTTCATCCATGAATTTGAACTGACCATCTGTAAAGAGTTGTTCTGCTTCAGGGGTCATTGTATCACCTCCTTACAATCTATTTTTTAATTTCAGGGATATTAATCCAAAATTTACCTTGTTTCTACAATGAAAAAAGGCCGGTGATAAAACCGGCCCTCTTTGAGATCGAAATGAAGAAATCAATTAGGCTGCACAGGCCTTCTCCAGGTTGGGAACCATCTGTTTCTTACGGCTCATTACGCCAGGCAACCAAACTGACTTGCCCTCGAGCTTTACGCCAAAGGCCTTCTCGACGATTGAAGGATCATCGGTAACTGCCATGAGGTCAGTACCTTCCTTCATAATGTCTGTGAGCATGAGGAAAATGCTGTGGGCATTCTTCTCGGCCTTGATCTTTTCGAGCTCTGCATAGAGATCATCCCTGATCTTGTCAATAAGATCGAGGGATACCAGCTCGAGCTGACCGATTCCAATGGCCTTGCCGCTCATGTCGAAGTCTTTGTAGTCGCGGAATACGAGATCCCTTGGGGATACGCCATCTACGGCGCTCTTGGCCTTGGCCATCTCCATACCCCAAGCCATCATATCATCAACACCAGCAATCTTTGCCAAAGCCTCTGCAGCTGCCTTGTCCTCTGGTGTGCAAGTGGCAGACTTGAAAAGCACGGTATCGCTGAGAATGGCTGACATCATGAGGCCTGCGACATTGGCAGGAATATCCTTCTTGAATACATCCTTATAGAGGGTGTAGAGAACTGTACCTGTGCAACCTACAGGCATGGCACAGAACAGAATGGGATTGGGTGTGGTGATGTCACCAATCTTGTGATGGTCAACGACTGCCATGAGCTCGCCCTTGTCCCAGTTGTCTGGAGCCTGCTTAATATCGCTGTGATCCACCAGCATATATTTTTCACCTGTAACGTCCGTCCTCAACTCTGGGGCGTCGAATCCAAACTTTTCGAGAACAACCTTGGTTTCTGGATTCAGCTCACCCTGCCTGCAGGGCACTGCATCAACACCAAGCATCTTCTGGAGCTCTGCAAATGCTATTGCAGCGGTTACCGAGTCTGTGTCGGGACTTTTGTGACCAAGAACATAAACTGCCATTTTCTTAACCTCCTTAGTAATTGGGTAAAAATGATGTTTCTCTATTTCCAAGACTAGGAAATAATGTGATTAATATCACCCTAGAGACCGAACGCATACAATAATTACAAAAAGTATAATACCTTTTAATACTGAATAACAATTCAGTAAAGTCTATTTTAAAAAAATAAGGGGGTCAACTGGTCCGATTCCCTTTCCAAGTGGGAACCCCGCCTTGATTGCCATCGTGACGAATTCCTTTGCAAGCCTTGCTGCCTCAAAGGGCTCATGCCCCAGGGCGAGATAACCGCAAAATGCCGAAGAAAGGGTGCACCCAGTGCCGTGGGTGTGAACATTTCTTATCCTGTCTGAACTGAACAGCTCAAGAGCGTCCTTGTAACAGAAGACATCCACACTTTTGTCAGAAGACTCGAGATGACCACCCTTCAGATAGACCCCAGGTGCCAATGAAGACTTCCTTTTTCGCTCCATCATGGAACAAATGGCGCGGGCCGCCTTTTTCATGTCCTCCACTGAACCAATACTCATAGAAAGGATAAAGGACGCCTCCTGGAGATTTGGGGTCAAAAAGTCCACCCAGGGCAACAGCTGCTCTTCATACTGCTTCCAGGCAGAATCTGACAGGAGCACTGCACCATTTTTGGACCGCATGACAGGGTCGGCCACCACGGGACACTTTCCCTTTTTGTAAAAGGCACTGGCAACCGCCTCGACATTCTCCTCGGTTGCCATCATCCCAAGTTTTACACCCGAAAGGTCTATGTCTTCCAGTACGGCCTCCACCTGTTGGGCCACAATATGAGGCGATACAGGCTCTACTGCCTTAACCCCCTGGGTATTTTGAACAGTAAGGGCAGTTATGGCCGCACAGGAGTATAGCCCGAGACATGTAAAGACCTTTATATCTTGTTGAATCCCTGCCCCACCGCCAGGATCTGACCCTGCGATGGTCATTACCGCCTTTCTCATGCGTCCTCCCCCTTAAATGACAGATAAATCCCCAAACTCCAGCCAACAAGGTTTGCAAATCTTAACGCCAGAATATTGCCCTAGTCCATGGTGTGCAAACTCAATCTTGGTAAGCTGGCTCTATTATAGTATGTTGACTTGTCCATTTGGATGACAGTTTTGGCCACTCATGGCCACTTCTTTAATAAAAATCAACAAAAAGGAGACTGTTTTGGCTACTCAACTGGAATATGCAGCCAAGGGGCAACTGACTGAAGAAATGAAATTTATTTGCGAACAGGAGGATGTTGCTCCAGAGGTACTTCTTGACCGAATCAAACAGGGGCAGGTGGTTGTTCTCAGGGGCCGCTTCAATGAAAAACGCATCGTGGGAATAGGCAAGGGTCTTCGCACAAAGGTAAATGCTTCCATTGGCACATCCACCGATGTGTGCGACATCGAGCATGAAAAGAGAAAGGCCCGCATTGCCGAGGAACAAGGTGCTGACACCCTCATGGAGCTGTCGGCTGCCGGAGATCTTGACCTCATCAGGCGCGAGGTGCTCTCAGAGGTTTCCTTGCCTGTGGGTAACGTCCCGTTGTACCAGGCCTTTTGTGAAACAATCCAGAAATACAAGGACCCAACCAGACTCGACCCAGAGTTTCTATTCGACCTAATCGAAAAGCAGTGCCAAGACGGTATTGCCTTCATGGCCATCCACTGCGGAATAAATCTCTTCACCATAGAACGCATGCAAAAACAGGGTTACAGGTACGGCGGACTCTGCTCCAAGGGCGGCACCCTAATGATCCAGTGGATGATGAAAAACAACAAGGAAAATCCACTTTATGAACAGTTCGATAGGGTCTGCGATATACTCAAGAAATACGATACGGTCTTGAGCCTCGGAAATGGCATAAGGGCAGGAGCAATACACGACTCGCTAGACAGGGCCCAGATGGCAGAGCTCATCCTCAACTGTGAGCTTTGTGAACTTGCAAGGGAGAGCGGATGTCAGGCAATGGTAGAAGGCCCAGGGCATGTACCACTTGATGAGATAGAGGCCAACATCATATTGCAGAAGAAAATGTCCAATGACGCACCCTACTATATGCTCGGCCCCTTACCAACAGACGTTGGTGCAGGCTGGGATCATGTCACCGCTGCAATTGGTGCGGCCCAGTCATCCATGTATGGCGCCGATCTCATCTGCTATATCACCCCATCTGAGCATCTGGCCCTTCCCAACGAAGAGGATGTGGCAATTGGGGTGAAGGTGGCAAGACTGGCGGCACATGTGGGTGATGTGGTAAAACTTAAGGGTAAGGCAGACAGGGCGGACAAGCAGATTTCAAAGGACAGGCGTGATTTCAAGTGGAATGAACAGTTCAAGAATATGCTCTTTCCAGAAGACGCCAGAAAGATCCTGGAATCTAGAAAGTCCCTTTCCCACAAAGGGTGTTCAATGTGTGGTGAACTTTGCGCCTTGAAGAATGCAGAGGTAACCTTAAACCAATATCTTAAAGGCGATAAAATCAACGATTAAATGGCAAAGACATGCGTGATACCCTGGCAATAATACTGGCAGGAGGGGTTGGCTCCAGACTCAACATACTTGTTAAACACAGGGCAAAACCGGCAGTGCCCTTTGGCGGCATTTATCGCATCATAGATTTTGCCTTGTCGAACGTGATGAATTCCGACCTAACAAGGGTTGCGGTCCTTACTCAATACAAACCCCTGTCTTTGATGAGCCACATTGGCGATGGCTCTGCTTGGGACCTTTCTGGCAGGACCAGAGAGGTCAAGATTCTGCCGCCACGGACCGGGGAAGAGGATTCAGACTGGTACAAGGGCACTGCAGACGCGGTTCGCCAGAATCTGGATTTTATAGAATCGCGTCCCTCCTCCCAGATTCTCATTCTTTCAGGGGACCATGTCTATTACATGGACTATAAAGACATGGTCAAATATCACAGGGCCATTGGTGCCAAGGTCACCGTTGCCATGATGACCGTTCCCTGGGAACAGACCCATCAGTTTGGCATTGCCATACTGGATGATTCTGGCCGCATCATTGACTGGGAAGAGAAGCCCAAAAAGGCCAAATCCAATCTGGCATCCATGGGTATTTATGTCTTTGACACCGATTATCTGGTGGAATCCCTAAAAACAACCACAGAAACAGACTTTGGACACCACATACTTCCAAAGGCCATGCAGGATGGACAACTCTATGGCTATATTTTCAAGGGTTACTGGAGGGATGTTGGCACCATCCAGTCCTACTGGGATGCCCACATGGATCTACTAGACCCTGCCAGCGGCCTCGATCCTCAGACCTGGGGCGTTGTCACCAACCTCGAGGCCGGTTCCATGCCTTGTGACTGGCCTCCAACAAGGGTGGTGCCAGGGGCTGTCATAAAGAATTCCGCCATATCGGCTGGTTGCACCATCAAGGGGACAGTTATCAACTCCGTCCTCTCTCCTGGTGTTACCATCGAGGCAGGTTCCACAGTTACAGACTCAATCATCATGCACAAATCCACGGTTTCAAAGGATTGCGTCATAACAAAGGTAATAGCGGACAAGGAGGTGTTCTTTGGCCCGGGATCCCATGTGGGGGACCCTTCGGCAACCCAGGCCAACAAGGACTTTCCATCCCACCTAAATACTGGCATAACCCTCATTGGCAAGTGGGCAAGAATTCCAAAGAATGCCTCCGTTGGTGGAAACTGCATAATATTTCCAAAGGTGAGCGAGGACGATTGGACTGACCCGGTTTTGCCTAGTGGCTCGACTCTCAAGAAGTAAAAAGGAGCGGATATGTATTTTCAGGACCTGATCCTTTCTCTGGACAATTACTGGAAAAATCAGGGGTGCTTACTCTTACAGCCCTATGATGTTGAAGTTGGCGCAGGGACCTTTCACCCTGCCACATTTTTGAAATCCCTTGGCCCAGAACCCTGGAAGGTGGCTTATGTTCAGCCATCGAGGCGGCCAACAGACGGAAGATATGGGCAGAACCCCAACAGGCTCCAGCATTACTATCAGTACCAGGTGATACTTAAGCCCAGTCCGGATGATGTCCAGATGCTCTACCTGAAGAGTCTCGAGGCCTTTGGCCTGGACCTTAAAGACCATGACGTTCGATTTGTAGAAGATGACTGGGAAAGTCCAACCTTAGGTGCATGGGGCCTTGGTTGGGAGGTGTGGCTCGACGGAATGGAAATAACCCAGTTCACCTATTTTCAGCAGGTGGGCAGCATAGATGTCTTCCCTGTTTCAGTGGAAATCACCTATGGTCTTGAACGAATCGCAATGTACCTCCAGGAGGTGGACAATGTCTACGATCTCAAATGGAACGAGGATGTCACCTATGGAATGGTACATCTCCAAGATGAGATAGAGTTCTCCCACTACAACTTCGAGGCTGCAGGCACGGAACTGCTGAGGGATCTGTTTGATAAATTCGAATCCGAGGCCCATAAACTCGTGGCAAAGGGTCTTGTACGGCCTGCCTATGACCAGTGCCTAAAATGTTCTCACACATTTAATCTCCTGGAGGCCCGCGGGGCCATAAGCGTTTCAGAACGCACTGCCTACATTGGGCGTGTTAGACAGATTGCCAGGGCTGTTGCCAAAAAATACACCGAGCAAATTCAGGAACAGATGGAGGCCAAAAGTTGATTGAAAAAACCGAGTTTCTTCTGGAAATTGGGACTGAGGAGATACCAGCCGGTTACATTCCACCGGCCCTCGAATATCT
>JAADCZ010000003.1 GCA_013154175.1 Thermodesulfobacteriota bacterium | reverse complement strand
CGCTCTATCTTCCATTGGCCCGCCCAGGAGGACTCGAACCTCCAACCTACGGATTAGAAGTCCGTTGCTCTATCCAGTTGAGCTATGGGCGGTTGGCAAATTTCAACGCCCTGTATAATCATTTTTTAATTTCTTGTAAAGACAATGCAGAAAGTGGGCCAAACCACTTTAAGAAACTTTTCATCTGTTTTATAATGTCGCCAGGCTAGAAAAAGGAGAAACAGGATGAAAATTGAAAACGATACAGTAGTAGAGCTTGAGTACACTCTGCAAGTCAAGGACGGTATTACCCCGCCTGAGCTGGACAAGGTCTTCAGGACCCAATTCTTGTACGGAAGGGAGCCTGTCATCCCAACCCTGGAAAAGGCCATTTATCAGTTATCCCCCGGTGACGAAATCGAAATCACCATTCCCCCTGAACAGGGTTTTGGGAAGAGGGACGAGACCCTGGTTAACGAGATTCCACTGTCTCAGCTCAAACATCCTGAAAAACTAAAAGAGGGGCAGCTCCACGAGGAAATCACCTCGACTGGAGAGGCTGTCAGGTTTTTGGTTAAGGAAATCAAAGATGACTATGTTGTAGCAGACTTCAACCATCCGGCAGCAGGTAAGGAATTGCTGCTCAAGGCAAAGATTCTCTCTGTCCGTGCTGCCTCTGCCATGGACATCTTGAGGGCGGTAAACTTCAGCAGAGGCGGAGGGTGAGCCTGCTAAATTCCGGGGACGGTCCGTCCCCACAAGACTTTTCCCTTAACAAAGGTAAGAACAGCCTACTTTTTAGAAAATTTAAAGGCTTCGTTAAAGAAAGGGCCCTGTTGGATGGAGTTTCCTCTGTCTTGGTGGCCCTTTCTGGCGGGCCCGATTCTATATGTCTGCTTCATCTCCTCTATCTTCTTTCCAAAACCCAGGACATCAAGCTTCATGCAGCCCATTTTAATCACATGCTCAGGGGTGAAGAGGCTGAAAGGGATGCCGACTTTGCCAAAAAAGTATGTGAGGCAAACCAAATCCCCTTTTATCTCGGAGCGGAAGAGGTGGCTTGCTTTGCCAAGGAAAAAAAACTTTGCGTGCAAGAGGCTGCCCGAATTCTTCGATACAAATTCCTCAAGGACACGGCGGCGTCCCACGGAATCGAGGCCATTGCCACAGGCCATACCGCAGACGATCAGGCCGAGGAGCTTCTTTTTCGTTTCTTGAGGGGTTCTTCCCTTACAGGTCTATCTGGTATCCGGCCCAAAAGGGCCGATGGCATCATAAGGCCCATTTTGTTTGCCAGAAAAATTGACATTGTCAGACACCTAAACAGTCACGACATACCCTTTGTTACAGATTCTTCAAACATCCAGAACAAATACGCAAGAAACAAGATACGAAACGTCCTTTTGCCCCTTCTTCAAAAAGAATTTAACCCATCCATCGTCGAGACCCTGAGCAGAAGTGCCTATCTATTCCAAGACGACGAGGATGCCCTGAACCATTATGCCAGCCACCTTCTAAGAAAGGTGATTGTTTACCCGGACAAAAACTCGGGCACGGATCACCTACCTGACTTGGTCATTTTGGACACCGAGCCATTATCCCAGGCAAAATCAGCCATTTTAAGGCGTGTCTTGCTTCTTGCCACTGAGCTTGCTGGTATCGACAGGGGGAAAATACTTTCGGACCATCTCTTGAAGCTTGAACATCTGGCAATGGAACGATCCCCGTCTGGCCATTACAACCTGCCAGACGGATTTTGCGCCAGCAGGATTTACAGACACATTGCCATCTTTAGAAAAGAGCTTTGCAATTTAAAAAATGGACTAGAAAATCAATTAGAAAGACTTAAATTAATTAAGGCCCCTGGCACGTTGGACCTAGGGGAATATTTGGGCACAATCACCTTGACCCCTAGACCAATGTCGAACCAAGAGGGCGTAAATAAGCTCGGGGGCCCCTACCCCAGGCCGCTCTTTATAAAGCTCGACGCGAATACCTTTCCATTACAGTTGAGATTTAAAAAGCAGGGTGACAGGTTCAGACCCTTAGGGATGAAAGAGCATGTCAAACTGAAGGATTTTTTTATCGGCAGACATGTTCCGAAGATATTAAGAGAGGCCATACCGTTACTCGTCCGGGGTAGTGAAATTGCTGCCGTGTGCGGCATCGAGATAGGGGATGAATTCAGGGTTGAAAATGGCCATGCCCTGGAAATCATCTGGCAGCCCTCGGCTTTCGTGAAGACAATTTTTTCATTGGGAGGCGCGTAAGGAAAAGTTATTTACCAAACCTTTCAAGGGCTGTCTTTTTTGGTTGCATTTACAGCCTCTAATCGTTTAATTTAGTTATTAAATGTCATAAATGGATTTTTCCAAGAAAGATGGTTTAACTGTCACAATCCAGGGAACCTAACAAGTTAATAATATTCAGAATTGGAGGAACGTATTTGAATACCTTTTACAAAAATCTCAGTTTGTGGCTTGTAATTGGTCTTGTTGTGGTCTTTCTCTTCAACCTTTTCAACAAGCCCCAGACCAATGTCCAAGAGATCACCTATAGCGACTTCCTGAATTATGTCGAACAAGGCAAGGTCGCCAAGGTCACAATACAGAATGAAAAGGTGGAAGGGGTCTTTGAAAATCAACAAAAGTTTCGAACGGCAATACCCTATCAAGACAAGGACCTCATACCAGAGCTGAAGAAAAAGGGTGTCATAATACAGGTAAAGCCCGTGGAGGAGACCCCGTGGTACCTCACCCTTTTAATCTCGTGGTTTCCAATGCTGCTGCTTATTGGCGTATGGATATTCTTCATGCGACAAATGCAGACAGGCGGCGGAAGGGCCATGTCCTTTGGCCGAAGTAAGGCCAAGATGCTCAATGGCCAAAACATAAACGTGACCTTCAAGGATGTCGCAGGTGTCGACGAGGCCAAGGAAGAGTTGACCGAGGTCATTGAATTTCTGAAGGATCCTAAGAAGTTCACCAAACTCGGAGGCAGAATTCCAAAGGGTGTTCTGCTGGTTGGCCCTCCTGGCACAGGAAAGACCTTGTTGGCAAAGGCCATTGCCGGTGAGGCAGGGGTGCCTTTCTTCAGCATAAGCGGTTCCGACTTTGTTGAGATGTTTGTTGGTGTAGGTGCATCCCGCGTAAGGGATCTCTTCATGCAGGCCAAGAAGCATGCACCCTGCATCATTTTCATTGACGAGATTGATGCCGTGGGCCGACACAGGGGTGCTGGCCTTGGCGGTGGTCATGATGAACGTGAGCAAACCCTCAACCAGCTCCTGGTGGAAATGGATGGTTTCGAGA
This sequence comes from Thermodesulfobacteriota bacterium, assembly GCA_013154175.1. Classification (GTDB taxonomy): domain Bacteria; phylum Desulfobacterota; class Dissulfuribacteria; order Dissulfuribacterales; family QOAL01; genus JAADCZ01. The sequence continues at coordinate 21,682 of JAADCZ010000003.1, read as the reverse complement.
CATCCGAAGGGGTCATTGTCATCTCAGCTACCAACAGGCCAGACGTCCTGGACCCTGCCCTTTTGAGGCCTGGGCGCTTCGACAGACAGGTTGTCGTGCCAGTGCCTGACGTCAGGGGTAGAGAGGCGATACTTCGTGTTCACGCTGCCAAGACACCACTGGCCGATGATGTTGATATCTCTGTAATTGCCAAGGGAACCCCTGGTTTCTCTGGTGCGGACCTTGAAAACCTCGTCAACGAGGCCGCGCTTATTGCAGCACGCGCCAACAAGGACAAGGTGGAAATGGTGGACTTCGAGAAGGCCAAGGACAAGGTCCTTATGGGAGTCGAACGAAAAAGCCTCATCATGTCGGACCAGGAAAAGAAAATTACTGCCTATCATGAAGCAGGCCACTGTTTGGTAGCCAAGCTTCTTCCTGGCACCGATCCAGTCCATAAGGTCACCATCATCCCCAGAGGGCGCGCCCTTGGACTTACCCAGCAGTTGCCAGAAGACGAACGCCACACATACCCTCGTTCCTATCTCATGAACAATCTGGCAATCTTGCTCGGTGGCCGTGTGGCTGAAGAGCTTGTATTCGAAGACTACACCACCGGCGCTGGCAACGACATAGAAAGGGTTTCATCCCTGGCAAGAAAGATGGTTTGTGAGTGGGGAATGAGCGACGAAATAGGACCTGTTGCTTTCCAGAAACAGAACGATGAAGTCTTTTTGGGAAGGGACTTTGGGCACGTTCGTGAATACAGTGAATCCACAGCCCAGAAGATAGATCAGGCCATAGAAAAAATCGTCAAGGACACCTATAACAAGACAAAACAGCTAATAATTGACCACATGGAATGCCTGCACAGGCTGGCTCAGGAACTCCTTGAAAGGGAAACCCTCGATGCCAAGGACATCGACGATATTCTTGAGTCATGTCGCAACAGGAAACATGAACCAGAGGCAAACAAAGAAGAGGAAAGCGACGGTCCGTCTGATAAATGACCTATCATGCCATAAAATGCAGACATGGTGAATTAAATCCGCAAGAACAGACCATAATCATGGGGGTCCTAAACGTGACCCCCGACTCCTTCTCAGACGGAGGTAGGTTTCTTACAGAATCGGCCATAATAAATCAGACCAAACATTTGATAGAAAAGGGTGCTCAAATCATCGACATAGGCGGTGAGTCAACAAGGCCCTTTTCAGAACCAGTCCCCCTAGAGGAAGAGCTTTCACGGGTAATTCCTGCCATCAAGGCAGTAAGATCCTTTTCTGACATCCCAATTTCCATCGACACCACCAAGGCGGAGGTCGCCCAACGGGCCTTGGAGGAAGGTGCGGACATCATTAACGACATCAGTGCCCTGAGATTCGATAAGGAAATGGCCGACTTGGCCGCCTCGACCAAGGTACCGGTAATACTCATGCACATGAAGGGGACTCCGCAAGACATGCAGGTGGACCCTGTCTATGAAGATGTGATGAAAGAAATCCTGGATTTCTTTCAGGAACGAATAAACTTTTGCAAGGAACGTGGCATAGACACCAACCAGATTATCATTGACCCAGGTATTGGCTTTGGTAAGAGATTCCAAGACAACCTGGACATTATCAACCAGCTTTCCAAATTGAGTGTACTAAGACGGCCAATATTGATAGGCCCTTCGAGAAAGGCATTTCTAGGCAAAATTACAGGTCATGAGACCCCTGAACTTAGGGACAACGCCACCTGTGGCGCTGCAGTGGCTGCCGTGCTCAACGGTGCTTCAATCGTACGCGTCCATGAACCAGGTTGTGTCGCTGACGCATTAAAGGTTGCCCATGCACTGAGGCAGAGAAAAGGGAAATGCAAGTAATGGATTCCCTTCACCAGTTCATACCAATATTTCGCTGGCAGGATATCGTAGATATCCTCCTGGTGGCCTTTATCATTTACAGGATCATGGTGCTCATTCGGGGCACAAGGGCCGTACAGATGGCTGTAGGCCTAGGGGTGATAGTCCTCACCTATTTTGTGGCCAAGGAGCTTCAACTCTATACACTCCATTGGCTGCTGGGGACGGCCCTTAGTTCCATCTTTTTGCTGGTCGTCATAGTCTTTCAAGACGACATCAGACGTGTTCTTACCCAATTTGGGCAGCCGCCCTTTCTCCGATACAAGGTAAAGACCTTTCATGCCCTTGAAGAGGTTGCAAAGGCCGCCTCCGAGATGGCCCAAAGCCGCACAGGTGCCCTAATCGTTCTCGAACGAACCATTGGCCTGAACGAATACATCGAAACAGGCACCAAAATAGACGGAGAAGTGAGCCGGATGCTCCTCAATACAATATTTGCAAAATGCACCCCACTTCATGACGGGGCCGTAATCATACAGGGTGGCAGACTGGCAGCAGCAGGCTGCGTCTTGCCCCTTACGTCCAATCCGGCAATAAGCCGTCGCCTTGGCACCAGACACAGGGCGGGCATTGGAATAACAGAACAGACAGACGCAGTAACGGTCATAGTTTCAGAGGAGACTGGCTCCATATCTGTGGCAATAGCAGGAAGAATAACCAGGGATATCAGCCCAGGAATCTTGAGACGCATACTGCACAACAGCTTTGCCACAGAGGACACAGACTCTGCCAGGTGGCGTTTGAGGTTGAATAGATGAACTGGCACGACATCTTCATAAAGGACTGGCATTTGAAGCTCTTCGCCCTCGCCTTTTCCATCACTCTTTGGTCTTTCGTTGTAGGCCAGGAGAAGGCTGAGATAGGCCTGTCCATACCTCTTGAGATAATCAACTTGCCACCCAATCTGGTCATAGCCAACGACATTCCGTCCAATGTCGAAATACGGATATTCGGGCCTCGATCCATCATAAGAAGCATTGCCACGCAGAACCTCACTAAGGTTATCGACCTCAAGGATGCCACTGCGGGAAAGGTGCTGATACACCTTTCAGCCGATGACTTCTCACTGCCAGGAGGGGTGAAGGTTCTGCGAATCAAACCCAGTATCATCGAGATTGAACTAGAACCCCTGCTTAGAAAGACGGTGCCAGTCAAGGTTGTCTTGGTCAATCAGCCTGCACCTGGTTATGAAGTGGCAAAGGTCACGGTACAACCCCTGGCAACGCAGATAAGTGGCCCGGCCAAGGAAGTCCGCTCCATCAAGGAGCTTCCCCTTACCCCTGTGGACCTGACTGGTGCACGAAAGACCTTCACCACAATTGCCACGCCCAATCTCCAAGGGCTTAGAATCAGTGTAGAAGGTACTTTCAAGTTCAAGGTCACGGTATTTATCAAGCCCAAAAAAGGCACAAGAAAGATAAAACATGTGCCTGTACGGGTCTTCCAGGGGCCCTATAAGGTTTCAGTATGGCCAACTGAGGTAACGGTGAAACTGTGTGGGGAAATTCCAGCCTTGAATAAATTGAAAATTGAAGATATCAATGTCAGTGTGAACGCTACATCATTCAAACCAGGTAAGTACACAATCGAGCCAAAGGCCGAGGCACCGCCTGGTTTCCGCTGCTTGGAGGTGATTCCCAAGCGTATCCATGTAAAAGTGTACAGGGAGAGGATAGGATGAGGAAACTGTTTGGAACCGATGGCATAAGAGGGCTGGCCAACGTCCATCCGATGACAACAGACGTTGCCATGAACCTGGGTCGGGCAGTTGCATACATTTTCAGGAATGAAAGAAGCAGAAACCCGAGGGTGTTGATTGGCAAGGACACCAGACTTTCCTGTTACATGCTCGAAAACGCCCTTGCCGCTGGAATATGCTCCATGGGAGTTGATGTCCTCTTGGTTGGTCCAATGCCAACCCCTGCAATAGCCTTTCTTACCACGAGCATGAGGGCGGATGCCGGTGTTGTAATCTCTGCCTCCCACAATCCCTTTCAGGACAATGGTATCAAGCTCTTTTCCCACGACGGTTTCAAACTTCCAGACAGGGTCGAGGCCAGAATCGAGGAACTCCTGGACTCCCCTACCCTCCAGAAGGAAATGCCCACAGGAAAGGATGTTGGCAAGGCCTATCGCATAGATGATGCCCAGGGCAGATACATTGTCTTTGCCAAGCATACCTTTCCCAAGGAACTCACCCTGGATGGACTCAAAATCGTTCTGGACTGTGCCAACGGTGCTACCTACAAGGTTGCCCCTGCTGTATTTGAGGAACTTGGGGCAGAGGTTATAAAAATTGGAGTCGAGCCAAACGGTACCAACATAAATGAAAAATGTGGGGCCCTGTACCCTGAGCTAATGCAGGAAATCGTCAAGACAAACGGTGCCGATATGGGTATCGCCCTGGACGGCGACGGCGACAGGGTGATAGTGGTCGATGAAAAGGGCAACGTGGTGGATGGTGACCACATCATGGCCATTTGTGCCAAGGATATGATCGAGAACAAGAAACTAAACTACAACACCGTGGTTGCCACTGTGATGAGCAACATGGGGCTCGAGAAGGTCCTGAAGGATTTGGGTGGCAGGCTCGTGCGCACCCAGGTTGGGGACCGCTACGTTGTGGAAACCATGAGGGAGAAGGGTTACAACTTCGGAGGTGAACAATCTGGTCACCTCGTATTTATGGACCATATCACCACAGGAGATGGAATACTCGCGGCCTTGCAGCTCCTTGCTGTAATGCAACGGACAAAACGCCCCCTTTCCGAACTTGCCTCAATCATGGAAACCTTCCCTCAAATCCTCGTCAACGTTAGACTCAAGGAACGGGTTCCCCTCGAGGAGATCAAGGGTCTCGAAGAGTTGCAATCAAAACTTGCCGACAAGCTGGGTTCAAGGGGCCGAATATTGATTCGTGCTTCTGGTACAGAGCCTGTCATCAGAGTCATGGTTGAAGGCGAGGATAGTGACGAGATAGAAGCTATTGCCCAAGAGCTTGCCTCACACATTGAAAAACAGTGTGAAACAGCCTAAAAACCGGTGTGTGCCCTCAACTAGCGGGCCCTTTTAAAAATCACAAGCACCCTTTCGTGGCCAAGGATTGGCAGGGTGTACTCCTTCATTTCAATCTCGAGGCCTTTTTCTCTGGCCACTTTCTCGGCTTCTGGAAGTTCCTTTTGAACCTTTGGCCCCTTGAGGGCAAAAATGTTTCCATGTCTTGCCAAAAAACCTTCAGACAAGTCCACTAGCCAGCTCAAGCTCCCTGTAGCCTGACTGACTATGGCATCAAAACCCGTTGACGGCATATTTTCAGGGGGATCTGACGGGCCCAGCTTCTTCTCTTCAATATAAAGTCCCTTGCGAAAGTTCAACACAGAGGCCATATATCTCAGAAAGGAACATTTCTTCTTTAGGGCCTCTGCCAGTACAACATACAGATCTGGCCGTAAAATCTTCATAATGAGCCCTGGAATGCCTGCGCCAGTGCCGATATCCAGCAAGGTCTTACATTCTTTATCCAAGGCGGTGTCGAGGATGAGGGTATCACCAAGGTGTTTATAGACGAGTTCCCTGTCGTCCTTTATGCCAGTAAGATTAATTGAACGGTTCCACTGGTGAAGATTGGAAAAGTATAAAAGAAGGCCCTTCTTCTGCCCCTGGTCGAGGGTGCGGCCAAAGGCCCGGGAGACCTCGTCTATTGCATCAGACAATCTCTGGTGGTTGATCTTCGTCTGCAAGGTTTCCAAAGGTTGAGTACTTGCCCACAAAGGCCAGGACAACCGTACCCGTTGGGCCGTTTCTCTGTTTGGCAACGATTATTTCGGCCTTGCCGCGCTTGGGATTGTTTTCGTCCCGGTTGTAGACTTCGTCCCTGTAGATAAAGGCAATTACATCGGCATCCTGTTCGATTGCGCCAGATTCCCTCAAGTCTGCCATTTGAGGCCGCTTGTTTGGCCTGTCTTCCACCTTTCGATTGAGCTGTGAAAGGGCTATTACCGGCACATTGAGTTCCTTGGCCATTGCCTTTAGGGACCTCGAGATTTCCGAAATCTCCTGTTCCCTGCGCTCACTGCCGCTTCTGCCCTGCATGAGCTGCAAATAGTCCACTATTACCAGGCCTATATTTTGGTCACTCTTCAGCCTTCTTGCCTTTGCCCTCATTTCGAGCACACTCAGGGCAGGAGTGTCATCGATGAACAGGGGTGCCCTGGACAGGTTTCCTGCAGCATTGATGAGCTTGGGCCAGTCGTCCCTGCTCAAGAAACCGGTTCTAACCTTGTGGGCATCCACCATTGCCTCGGAACATAGCATCCTTAGCGCCAGTTGCTCCTTTGACATTTCCAAAGAAAAAATGGCCGTGGGGATGTTGTTGTCCACAGCGGCATGTTGGGCAATGTTTAGGGCAAAGGCCGTCTTACCCATGGAAGGCCTACCGGCGATAATAATCAGGTCGGAAGGCTGAAAACCAGCTGTCAACTTGTCCAGATCCTTGAAGCCTGAAGGCACTCCAGTGACAAGCTCGCGTTTTTCATAAAGGTCTTCTACCTTCTGGATGCTGTCCTTCAAGACATCCTTTAGTTTATGGAAGGACTGTTTGATCTTTGCCTGGGAAAGCTCAAAGACGGCACTTTCTGCATATTCCAATATGTCATCCACGTCTTCCGATTCCTGGTAACACATGGATGCAATGTCGGAACTTTTCTGAATGAGCCGCCTGAGTATGGCCTTGTCACGAACTATCTTGGCATAATAGTCGATATTGGAGGCAACCGGCACGGTTTCCGTGAGCTCTGCCAGATACAAAGGCCCACCGGCTGCCTCGAGTTGCCCCCGGCGTTTCAGCTCATTGTGAACGCTGACCAAGTCCTGGGGCTCATTTCTTTCAAACAGATCGATTATGGCCGAATATATTATGGCATGGCTCTCCTTATAGAAGTCATCTGGCTCCAAAATCTCGATGACCTTGAGAAGGGCCCCTGCCTCTATGAGTATCCCGCCGAGGACACACTGCTCCGCCTCGATGTTCTGTGGAGGAACCCGGAACTGATCCGGCCGAAATTTCTTTATTTCAACGGGTTTCACGCCTAGTTGTCTGCTGGAACAACCTTGACTTTTACAGTGGCGGTGACATCTGGGCTGAGCTTCACAGGCACCTCATACTCGCCAAGGGCCTTGATTGGCTCAGGAAGCACAATTTTCTTTCTGTCAACCTGATAACCCTTGTCCTCAATGGCCTTGGCAATGTCCATTGTGGTGACCGAGCCGTAAAGCTTCTCTTCCTCACCAACCTTGACAGGGATCTCAAGTTCGAGTTTTTCAAGCTGCTCTGCCAGTGCCTCGAACTCCTGCCTGATCTTGGCAGCCCTTTCAAGGATGGCAGCCCTCTGTTTTTCTATTTGTACGAGATTTTTCTTGTTGGCGACAATGGCAATTCCCTTGGGAATCAGGTAGTTTCTTGCGTATCCGTCAGATACATTTACAATATCGCCAGCCTTTCCAAGGCTTTCAATGCTCTCATTCAAGATCACTTCCATGGTCTATATCCTCCAAACAACACTAATTGTATCAGATTACTGGGCCAAAATGCCCCTTATTCCTCGTTATCTTCTGAAGACTTCAATCTATCTATCAGACGTTTTCTGAAGTCGAACCAGTAGTCCATCAGCCCTGTGAATACCACGAGCAAAAGGCCATACCACTGAATGCCGATAAGTGCATACACGAGATAACGGACGTAGATTGGAGTCTGCATTACTTTAAAGAAAAATTGCATTACAGAAAAGCCCTGAATCAAATAAAAAATGCAGACCACCAAGATGCCGTTCCTGCCTATTGCAGGCCAAGGCCCGTCTGGCATCAGGGCCATGAAACCAAAGACGATAAAGAACCAAACCAACCATCCGGGCATGCGCCATTCATTAAATTCTGGCATGAGCCCCGTCCCTCTGCCCCGTAGCATCGATATGCGCATGAACGCCAGGGTGTTGGTGAAACTTAGGAAAACAAAGAAACTGCAGATTATACCCGGGAAATAGGCCACAAGCGTCGCCTTGACGTTTGCCACCAGTTGGTCGAGCTGCGGTGGCATGGAAGTGCCTGAGCTTTTTTTGTAAAGCTCCACTGCTTTGTCATACTCCTTCGTCATGGCTGTGACCATTTGCGTGTATAACTCGTGCATCTTCCAGCCTGAACTCATGCCCACCACAACCATGGACATAAGGAAGATGGTGATGGATAGAATTATGACATTCTTCGGTGCATCCACGCCTCTAAAGGCAGATATGACGATGACCCCGCAAATGACCACTGCCTGGGCCAAGATCAGGGCAGAGGCAACCATCCCTGCAGAAAAAAAAGCCACACTTATGAGCACATAGAGGGCCAGAAGAAAAAACAGGCGCTTTTGAAGGCTACCATTGTCCAGATAGGCTGCAGCAGCGCCTGGTATAAAGAATTGCAGGACGGAATTCAGCTCGGGCATGAGGCACGGGGCCACAAGGGCACCCGCTGCCACTGCATAATCTTTATAGAGGCCCCTTTGGGCCTTTCCGTTGCCTTTTGATATATGAGAGTTCACGCCATCTGGCTATATTTTACTCGATGGCATGGCCAGAGGTAAAGGGCAAGAGGGCCATTATTCTGGCCTTCTTGATGGCGTTGGTCAGACGTCTTTGATGCTTTGCGCAGGTACCAGTGACCCTGCGTGGCAATATCTTGCCCCTTTCGGTTATGAAACCTTTCAGCAGTTCAGGCTGTTTGTAATCTGCCACCAAGGTCTTGTCTGCACAAAACCTGCAAACCTTCCTTCTTACATATATTCTACGACGTTTGTACCTGTTCTGTTGTGGACGCTGCATTTAACTATTCCTCCTTCCCTTCTGACTCAGCACTGTCCGACTCTGTTTGGGCCTCTGCTTCGCCCTTGTTGGCATACTTCTTGGCAGCCTCTGCTGCATCGAATTCGTCGTCCAGTTTGGTGGTCATAAACTTCATGACCCGTTCGTCGAGTCGGTAATTCCTGGTCAGTTCCTGGATAACATCACCAGGGGCTCCAAAGTCGATGACTACATAGTAACCCTGGGTCTGTTTTTGAACCTTGTAGGCGAGTTTCCTCAAAGGCCAAGGATCAACGTTAACAATCTCGCCGGAACCATCCTTGATAATGTTGGTGAACTTTTCAATGGCGTTTTCCCTGTCCTCATTGCTGAGATCAGGGTGAAGAAGGAACATTGTTTCGTAATGACGCAATTTCATAGAATTGCCCCCTTTCGGTCATTTTTCTGGCCCTGAACCCCAGGGCAAGGAGGAGTTGGATACGCTTTTAAAAAACATTATCGGCCAAAAGTCAAGAGAATATCCATATTTTTATTGAAGTTGCCTTGCGCTCACATATTCACATAACTATTTTAATTCAAAACAAATTCTTAAATTTTTCCATTTGTTAAAAAAACAAAAACCTTCAGAAGCCTACTCTACGGGAAGGTCACTATATTTGCACGAAAGGAAAAGGGACATGGCGGTTATCAAGATTGGAATATCTAAGGAAATTAACAACCTGCGCAGGGAATTCAACGACATAATGGACGAACTCTTCAGAATACCCTATGGCGCATTGACCTCCAGCAGTGGCTGGGTTCCTGCCATAGACATATACGCAGACTCGAGCTTTGTCTACGTTGTCGCAGACTTGGCAGGTGTCGAGGCAGACAGCCTCGAACTAGTGCTGGAAGGTCAGTTCCTGAGAATGTCAGGGCACAGGAAACCACCCCTGGCCATAAAGGAAAAACGATTTTTTCAGATGGAAGTGGAATATGGTCCCTTTGAGAGGATTGTCCGCATCCCCCTTCCCGTAGAGGCGGACGACATAAAGGCCAAGATGGAAAACGGCCTATTACTAGTTTGTTTCACACAAAAAGAAAATAAAGGAAACGATTTGCTGAAGATAGAAATCAAATAATGGCCAAATGACAGTAGGAGCGACCATGAGCGATAACAACGAAATAAAAATACAGGATACACAAAAATTGAAGGAAGAGCATCAGAACACCATCAGGGAACTGCCCGTATTGCCCAGCAAGGACGTGGTTCTGTTCCCCCACATGGTTGTTCCATGGGTCATAGAGCCTCCTAACTTGGTACGAATGATTGACGATGCCCTAGCATCCGACAGGACCATTGCAGTCGTGTCTGTTGACGGGCCAGTGGAGTCGGATGAGGAGATACCCAAAAAACTTCATAAGATTGGAACAATGGGCCTCATCTTGCGTATGGCCAAGAACGAACAGGGCCATGCCCGGCTCGTTGTTCAGGGAATAACCAGGGTTCGCATCAAGGAAATAACTGCCACTGAGCCTTACATCAAGGCCAAGGTAGAGGCCGTCCAGGACAAGGTCACCCATAGCGTGGCACTGGAGGCCATGGTGGTGAACATAAGGCAGGCCTTTTCAAAGGTCCTCGACCTGTCACCCAACCTTCCTAGCGAACTCCGCTCGATAATCATGAGTGTGGATGACCCAGGTGTTCTGGCAGATGTGGTCATCAGCCACATCAACGTGTCTCAGGCCCAGAAACAGGAGATACTCGAAGAACTGGATGTGATGAAGAGGCTTGAGAAGGCCTTGAAAATCCTGTCTGAACAGCTGGAAATATTGGAGCTTGGGCACAAGATACAGAGTCAGGTCAGGGATCAGGTTGACCGTAGCCAGCGGGAGTATTTCCTGAGGGAACAGCTCAAGGCCATAAAAAAGGAGCTTGGCGAGTCTGAGGAACAACCTGACGAAATCGAGGAGCTCAGAGAAAAGCTAAAGGCCAAGAATCTGCCCGAGGAAGCACGTAAAGAGGCGGAGCGTGAGCTCGAACGGCTTGCACGCATGCATCCGTCCTCCTCTGAATATACTGTTGCCAGGACATATCTCGACTGGATACTCGAGCTACCCTGGAACGAGTCCACCGAGGACAACCTGGACCTGGACAGGGCTGAAAAGATACTGAACGAGGATCACTATGACCTTGAAAAGGTAAAGAAGAGGATAATCGAATACCTGGCAGTAAGAAAACTCAAACCCGATGCAAAGGGCCCTATCCTCTGCTTTGTAGGCCCGCCTGGCACAGGTAAAACGTCCCTTGGAAAGAGCATAGCCCGGGCGATTGGAAGGAAGTTTTATCGCATCGCCCTGGGTGGTGTCAGGGATGAGGCCGAGATCAGAGGACACAGGCGCACCTACATCGGTGCAATGCCTGGCCGCATAATCCAGGGTCTTAGAAAGGTCGGGGTAAACAACCCTGTGATGATGCTGGATGAGATCGACAAGATAGGTACGGACTTTCGTGGTGATCCGGCCTCTGCACTTCTGGAGGTGCTGGACCCGGAACAGAATTCCCAGTTCACCGATCACTATCTTGGCGTGGAGTTCGACCTTTCTAAGATAATATTTATTGCCACTGCCAATGTGCTCGAAACCATTCCGGCACCACTCCTCGATAGAATGGAGGTGCTGGAGCTTTCAGGCTACACCCTCGAGGACAAGATAGAGATTGCCAAACGCTATCTCATTCCAAGGCAGTTGGAGCAGCATGGCCTGACTCGCAAGAATCTCACAATTGAGAAGAGGGCCCTGGTAAGAATCATATCAGAATACACCAGGGAGGCCGGAGTGCGTAATCTGGAACGCCAAATCGGCTCCATTTGCAGGGCCGTTGCCAGAATGGTGGCCCAGGGACATCAGGAAAAGGTTGTCGTCAAGGTGCGAAACCTCGAGGAATTCTTGGGCAAGCCAAGATACCTTCCTGAAGTGGCTGAACGCACCTCTGTACCCGGTGTTGCCACAGGTCTCGCCTGGACTCCAGTTGGCGGAGACATACTCTTCGTGGAGGCCACCAAGATGCCTGGTAGTGGCAAGCTGACCCTAACTGGACAGCTTGGTGACGTTATGAAGGAGTCGGCGCAGACCGCCCTCAGTTATGTCAAGTCAAAGGCATGTTCCTTTGGAATACCAGAGGAACTCTTCAAGACAGAAGACATACACGTACATGTTCCGGCAGGGGCAATTCCCAAGGACGGTCCCTCTGCTGGCATAACGATCACTGTGGCTCTGGTGTCCCTCTTTACAGACAAGCCTGTAAGGCCAGATGTTGCAATGACGGGTGAAATCACATTGAGGGGCCTCGTGCTGCCTGTTGGCGGAATCAAGGAAAAGGTGCTGGCTGCCCACAGGGCGGGCATAAAGGAAATAATACTGCCCAAACGAAATGCAGTCGACCTCGATGAGCTGCCAGAGCCAATCAAAAACGAGCTAACGTTCCACCTGGTCTCAAAGATTGATCAGGCAGTAAAGATTGCGTTCAAGAAGACGAGACGCAAGAAGAGTGCATCTTGTGCCAAATGCAAGAAATAGAAAAAGGAGGAGGATATTATGCGCATTTTGTTCCTAACAGGTCCTGAATTTGAAGATTCGGAACTGCTGTGCCCTCGATACAGATTCGAGGAAGAGGGCTTTCACGTGGATATAGCCGCGCCCGATTGGGGTGAGGTAAAGGGCAAGGTTGGATACGTAGTCAGTGCCAATCTGGCCATCGACGAGGCAGAACCCGAGGCCTTCGATGCCCTTTACATACCTGGAGGCAAGGCTGCGGAAAAGCTGGCCCTGCGTGAAAGTATCCTCAACTTCGTCAAGGAGTTTGCCAAGCTTGACAGGCCCATTGCAGCCATCTGCCACGGCCCCCTCGTCCTGGCGGCTGCAGGCATCTTAAAGGGCAGAAAGGCAACATGTTACGACAGGGTCTCTGACAAGCTGGAAGAGGCAGGGGCCCTTTATGAGAACACCCCGGTCGTGGTTGATGGAAAGATAGTTACATCCAGGGAACCCAGTGACATCCCCCTGTTCATGAAGGAGGTAATCCGGGTCTTCAAGGCGGGTTAGCAGGCCATTGAGGGATGACCGTAAACTGCTTCGCTATTTGCCAAGCACTCGGTCGTCCCTGTCCCTTATCAGCCAGTACACCGCACCCAGGGCCAGTATCACAGCAGCCAGGGAAAATATTGTCAGTGGTGACATGGACTTCGTGTCGAGAATTATCATCTTCCTGCTTATGGCCAGTATGGCTATGAGCAACACGGTTTTCACTTGAACGATGCCCTGGTCCTTCTCTATGACCTTGACGATGGAGTGCTTGAACTCAAGGGCAATGAGCAGGATCATTATCATGCCGAATATGGTCTTGAAGGCCTTGTGATCCAGCGGGTCCACTCCATGGGTTACAAGGAGGTGAAAAAGGTGAAATCCCAGTTTGTAAAGCGCACACAGGATTACTAGTGCCACAAAGAAGGAAAGGATGACACATACCATTTTCTCAAACTTCTCGTACCAGCCACCGAAGTGCCACGCTTCCAAGATTTTCATACCTTCTCCTTTCTCGACTTTTTCCAATTATTAAGGGCAAAATTTTATTCTAAACAAAATATATATGATATCTGCTGCAAATGAAAACAATCTGTTTGGCCCTGGGATTATTTATTTTTTAAAAATGGCCATAAAAATCATGGCGAAATTTTTGGATAAGTTTTGACAGCCATGCTTGACCCCCCATTAACACCCACTTATAGTCAATTTCATGGGAAGAAGAAAAAAAAAGAAGGTCTTTAAACTTTCAAAGGATGCAGTCCTTTCGGTATTGAAATCCGCTGGCCACCCCCTTTACATGAGGGAGATACTTCATCACCTCCATGTTCCACCCGAACAGCGTCAGGCGGCCAAGAAACTGATTAAGGAGCTTGTTCGAACAGGCGACATAACCTTGCTCAAGGGAAACAGGTACGGCCTTACCAGCCAGATGAGGCTCATCACCGGCACTATCACCATACACCCCGATGGCTTCGGCTTCGTACACAACAAGACCGGTGATGAACCCGATGTCTTTATCCCGCCAAGAAAGCTCAAGGGTGCCGTTCATGGAGACATGGTAACTGCACGCATCGAAAAGGACACTGCCAAGGGGCCAGAGGGCTCGGTCATAAGGATCAATGAACGGGGTGTCCAGGAGGTCGTGGGAATCTTTCATACAGGAAGAAATCTAGGGGTAGTCATCCCGGAAAATGAAAGGCTGCGCCTGGAGATCCTCATCCCCAACCCCAAAAAGTATGGCAATATCGATGGAATGGCAGTGGTGGCAAGGATTTTTCACTTCTCCAAGACAGGCACCACTGCAGAAGGGGAAATTGTCAAGGTACTTGGTGACCCAGAGAGCCTCGAGGTCCAGACCCAGATCGTCATCTACAAGTACCAGCTCCCAAATGAGTTCTCACGCCCTGCCCTCCTTCAGACAGAGGAGCTTCCAGACCAGGTCCGAAAGGAGGATCTCTCTGGGAGGAAGGACATTAGAAAGCTTCCCTTGATCACCATAGATGGAGAAAACGCCCGGGACTTCGACGATGCAGTTCACGTAAAGAAGACAAAGAGCGGCTTTGTTCTCACGGTGGCCATTGCAGATGTGAGCCACTACGTGGAAAAGGGTTCCTTCCTCGATGCAGATGCCCTTGAGCGGGGCACCAGCGTCTATTTTCCAGACAGGGTCATTCCCATGCTCCCGGAAAAGCTCTCAAACGGTCTTTGCAGCCTCGTGCCAGACGAGGACAGGCTTGCAATGGTTGCAAGGATAAACTTTGACCTTAAGGGAAACGTTAAGGGGGCTAGCTTTTTCAAGGCTGTAATGCGCAGCCACTGCCGCTTTACCTACAAGATTGTACAGAAAATCCTCGATGGGAACACCAAGGGCATAGAGTCAAAGTACACATCCTTTTCCAAGAACTTGAAGGTCATGGAGGAGCTTGCGCGTCTTTTGATGAAAAAGAGGGAGGAGCGAGGAAGCATAGACTTCGACCTGCCAGAGCCAGAGGTAATCCTTGGCCTTACCGGTGAGCTTGAAAGCATAGTCCTCAGGGAAAGGAGCATGGCCCACAGGATAATCGAGGAATTCATGATAGCTGCCAACGAGGCAGTTGCCAGGTTCCTTTCTGAGCGGGACATCCCGGTGCTTTACCGCATCCACGAGCCACCAGAACGTGAAAAGATAGATGACCTCGTGGAATACTTGAACGGCCTTGGATACAACATAAAGACACCAAAGAAGATTGATCCATTCTGGTTTCAGAAGATATTGGGCATGGTTGCCGGAAAGCCAGAGGAATACGTTGTAAACGCAATGCTTCTTAGAAGCATGAATCAGGCCGTATATTCCCCTGAAAACAAGGGCCACTTTGGCTTGGCTTCCCCAACTTATCTCCATTTCACATCTCCCATAAGACGCTATCCGGATCTTGTGGTTCACAGGGTGCTCAAGGGGAATCTGAGGCGCGTTAGAAAAAGGCCTGTCTACACCCAGGAGGAGCTCTTTCCCCTTGGTGAACACCTTTCCAGACGAGAGCGCACTGCCATGGAGGCAGAACGTGAGATGCTCGATAGGCTTAAAATCCGCTACATGGAAGACAAGATCGGCCAGGAATTTCACGGCATCATCTCGGCCGTTACCTCCTTTGGCATGTTCGTGGAGCTAAAGGAGATATTCGTTTCAGGAGTGGTGCGCCTCGTGGACATGGCAGACGACTACTACGAATATGATTCCAAACGCCATCTTTTAAGGGGAAAGCGGACTGGCAAGGTTTACCGCCTAGGCCAGGAAATCAAGTTGCGTCTAATCTCTGTCAACAAGGCCAGAAGGCACATCAATTTTGAAATAGTTGAGGAATAAAGAAGATGGCTGTCCCTGCCGAAGTGCTAGAACGCATAAAAAAACTAAGGGATGAGATAAACTACCACAACTATCGCTACTACGTTCTGGACTCCCCGGTAATCAGCGACGAAGAGTACGACGCCCTGATGCACGAGCTCAAGGAGCTCGAGGAAAAATACCCAGAGACCATCACCCCCGACTCCCCCACCCAGAGGGTTGGCGCGCCTCCATCTGAAAAATTTCGCACCGTTCCCCACCACGTGCCAATGCTCAGCCTCGATGACGCCTTTACGCCAGAAGAAATCAGGGAGTTTGATAGCAGGGTCAAGAAGTTTCTGGGAATAGACCACGACATCGAATACACAGTGGAGCCCAAGATGGACGGCCTCGCCGTTGAGCTTGTCTATGAAAAGGGAATCTTTGTCCTTGGCTCCACCAGGGGTGACGGATACAACGGTGAAGACGTCACCAACAACCTTCGGACCATTCCATCCATTCCCCTGAAACTTTTGTCCATGGAGGTGCCCGTACCCGAACTGCTGGAAGTAAGGGGAGAGGTCTACATGGAAAAGGACGCCTTTGAAAAACTCAACAGGGAACGGGAGAAACAGGGGCTTCCAACCTTTGCAAACCCAAGAAACGCAGCTGCAGGCTCCCTCAGGCAGCTTGATCCAAAGGTAACTGCCAGCAGGCCACTCAACATCTTTTGCTACGGTGTAGGAAGGGTCCAGGGCCACAGCTTCAAGACCCAATGGGAGGTGCTTCAAACCTTGAAAAAGTGGGGGCTAAGGGTCAACCCACTGGCCAAAAAGGTAACTGGAATAGAAAAGGCCATCAAGTATCATGAATACCTGGCTCAACTTCGCCCCGAGCTCAACTATGAAATCGACGGCATGGTCATCAAGGTCAATGACCTTGAGCTCCAGGAGAAACTTGGCACCAAGGCCAAGAGCCCCAGATGGGCCATTGCCTACAAGTTTGAGGCGGCCCAGAGTGTCACAAGGATTATAGACATCATTTTAAGCGTAGGCAGGACAGGAGCCATCACCCCTGTAGCCGTCATGGAGCCAGTAAAGGTTGGGGGTGTGACCATAAGGCGGGCAACCCTTCACAATGAGGACGAGATAAAGAAAAAGGATATCCGAATCGGGGACTGGGTAATCGTAAGGCGTGCTGGAGATGTCATCCCGGAGGTGGTAAAGCCCCTTAAGGAGAGACGCACAGGAAAGGAAAAGCCCTTCGTCATGCCTAAATACTGCCCTGTATGCGGCTCTCGCTTGGTAAAGAAACCAGATGAGGCCATTTGGAGGTGTCCAAACCCCGACTGCTTTCCTCGGCTTGCAAAGCGGATTGCACATTTTGTGAGCAAGCCTGCAATGGACATAGAAGGGCTTGGTCCAAAGGTTGTGGAGCAGCTCATTACCGCCGGCATCATAAGGGACATCCCGGATCTCTATTACATAAAAAAGGAGGATCTTCTCTCCCTGGAAGGCTTTGCAGAAAAATCAGCAGACAACCTTCTCAAGGCCATTGAACGGAGCAAGAAGACCACCTTGCCAAAGTTTCTCTTTGCCCTTGGAATCAGACACGTGGGTGAGGTGACTGCCCAGCTCCTTGCCAAACACTTTAAGCGGCTGGACAAGGTCATGAACGCCTCCCTTGAAGAACTCAAGGCCATCAAGGGCATAGGCCCAGAGGTGGCAAACAGCATCTATAACTGGTTCCAGGATGAAAAGAACAGGCAACTCATAAAGAGACTTCTAGAGGCCGGGGTTACCATCGAACCAATGGACGAGGATGAAGAAGACAAGCCCCTCGAAGGCAAAAGCTTCGTCTTTACAGGCTCTCTCAAAAGCATGAAAAGGGCTGAGGCAAAGAAACTCGTCATTTCCCTAGGGGGCCGGGTTCAGACCACTGTTGGCCACAACACGGACTTCGTAGTCGTTGGGGAAAACCCTGGTTCAAAGCTTGAAAAGGCCAAGGCCTTGGGAGTCAAGACCATAAGCGAAGAGGAATTCTTGCAAATGGTAGGCAAGAAATGACAAAACCATCCAGGAGGTAGGCGCTTTGAAAAGGATACATGCCAAGGTGACTGGAAAGGTTCAGGGCGTATTCTATAGGGCATCCACACGGGATACCGCGCGGGCACTTGGGCTTACAGGATGGGTAAAGAACATGCCAGACGGTTCAGTTGAACTTGAGGCCCAGGGGCCTGAGGATAAACTGGAACAGCTCGTTATATGGCTCAACCAAGGCCCTCCATATTCAAGGGTGGACAAGGTGCTTGTTACCGAGATTCCGCCTGTTGAAGGTGAAACCGAATTTGTAGTGGATTTTTAAATAAAAAAGGCCCTGCTCTTCCGGCAGGGCCCTAGAGATTTGCAAATTATTACCAATTCTTAATGCACCTTCCTTGTAAGCCTGGTAAGGAGAACGTCCATCTCCTTGTCTTGATTCTTGAAGTGATACTTTTGCATGGCAATATTGAAATCCCCTTCTGCCATTTTGAAGAAGGGGAAAAGGGTCTCTCTGTCTGCAGCATGGGACATGTAAATCACGCCCCCTGGAGCCAGATACTTCTTCATCACCTCGAGCAGGGGCGGAAAGAAACGTTCATGAAAGAGAAGTTCTGAGCCAATTATAATCTCGAAGGTTCCAAGATCATCCCTTGGCTCGAACCAATCCAGGGCCTCACACTTTAGAGAAGAACATCCATTAAAAATGGCAGAGGCGCGCACAAAATCCATTATTTCATCTTCGTAGTCTGTAACTGTGACATCGTGGCCAAAAGAAGAGGCCACCATTCCAGGCACTGCCATGCCTGCACCAAGCTCGAGAATCCTTTGCCCTTCCTTTGGCTGCATGCGCGCCAGAAACTCTGCCAGTACGAGGGAAGCCTCCCATATCTTGACCCAAAAGGGGAACTCAGGGGCATTCTCATGGGTTTCCATACTGAAAAGTGGCATCAGATCCGCGACATGAAGGAAGTAAAACTCCTTGCCTGCAACTGTGACACGCTCTACGTCAAGGGTGTACTTGGCTTGAAGACGCTTGACAATGGGCAGGGCCTCTTCAGGAACGGGAAACTTCCTGGCCTTGCCCTGCCTGTCCTGCCCTCTGAATGAAGAAATGGGAAGCTTCAGACTCATGCGGCTTTTCCTCCCTGGGCCTTTTCCTTGGCCTTTGCCTTGTCTCTAAGGTCGTAATAGACCCGCCCAGTTCCAGCCGGAATGAGTCGTCCCATAATGACATTCTCCTTGAGACCACGAAGATGGTCCACCTTGCCTGCTATGGAAGCATCGGTGAGGACCTTGGTGGTCTCCTGGAAGGAGGCTGCTGAGATGAAACTATCAGTTGTGAGCGATGCCCTTGTGATACCAAGGAGCAAGGGCTCTGCTGTTGCAGGCTCACCACCCTGGGCAAGTATCCTTTCGTTCTCTTCCTCGAAGACGTGACGCTCTACCTGCTCGCCAAGCATGAACCTGCTGTCTCCAACGCTTGTAATCTTAACGCGCTTGAGCATCTGGCGAACAATAACCTCGATGTGCTTGTCATTTATCTTGACACCCTGGAGCCTGTAAACTTCCTGGATTTCATCCACAAGATAACGGGCAAGCTCCTTGATACCCTTGACCCTGAGAAGGTCATTGGGGTTGATCACACCGTCCATAAGGGGTTCGCCTGCCCTGACATAGTCACCTTCATGCACAGCAATGTGCTTGCCCCTTGGGATGAGGTACTCCCTTGGCTCACCATATTCAGGGGTGATGATGATGCGGCGCTTGTTCTTGACGTCCTTTCCAAAGGAGACAACACCGTCGATTTCAGAAATGATTGCGTACTCCTTGGGTTTTCTGACCTCAAAGAGCTCTGCAACCCTTGGAAGACCACCGGTGATGTCCTTTGTCTTGGTGGTTTCACGAGGAATCTTGGCAAGAATGTGACCAGGCTCCACCCAATCTCCCTCGTTCACTGTGATAATAGCGCCAACTGGGAGCTGGTAGCGTGCCTCACCCTTTGTCTGGACGAGCTTCTTCGTACGTCCCCTTTCATCCTTGATGGAGATCCTGGGACGGTACTCAGAGGCCTTGTACTGGATGACAACCTTGCTTGCCTTACCGGTAACCGGGTCCACCTTTTCCTGAATGGTCACACCCTCGATGATGTCTCCAAACTTAACCTTTCCTTCAACCTCAGTGAGGATTGGAATGGTGTAGGGATCCCACTGGGCAAGCTTTGTACCTGGCTCAACATGCTGGCCATCCTTTACCAGGAGTTCAGCACCGTAAATTACCGGGTAACGCTCCCTTTCCCTGCCGTCTGGGGCAATTATGACGATCTCGCCGTTTCTATTGAGAACGACCTCCCTTCCAGCAGCGTTTGTAACGGTTATGACCTTTTCGAGCTTTACGGTTCCGCTTCCGTTACACCTGATTTCTGCCTGCTCTGCCTTACCACTAGCAGTACCACCGATGTGGAAGGTACGCATTGTGAGCTGTGTACCAGGCTCACCAATTGACTCGGCAGCGATGATTCCAATGGCCTCGCCCCTTACAACCATGCTTCCACGGGCCAGGTCCCTGCCGTAACACTTGGCACACACGCCAAAGGGTGCACGGCATGTGAGAACCGAACGAATCTCCACCTTGGAGATACCGGCGTCTTCTATCTTCTGGGCCTTCTTTTCGTCTATCTCCTCATTGGCCGGAACGAGCACCTCACCGGTAACCGGGTCCACGATGTCCATGAGGGCAACCCTACCGAGCACCCTCTCAGAGACCCTCTGGATTATCTCACCACCTTCCATGAGGTGATCCATCTCGATTCCGTCAATGGTTCCGCAGTCGTCCATGGTGATGGTGGAATCCTGGGCAACATCCACAAGACGCCTCGTAAGATAACCAGAGTTAGCAGTCTTAAGGGCGGTGTCTGCAAGACCCTTGCGTGCACCGTGGGTGGAGATGAAGTATTCGAGAACGCTCAGACCTTCCCTGAAGTTTGCCTTGATTGGGGTTTCGATAATCTCGCCAGATGGCTTTGCCATGAGACCCCTGATACCGGCAAGCTGCCTAATCTGATCCTTGCTACCCCTTGCTCCAGAGTCGGCCATGACGAAGATGGGGTTGAAGCTTGGAATCTCTATCTTGTTGCCATCTTCGTCTTCGATGTACTCCTTGGACATGTTCTCCATCATGACCTTTGCAACCTCATCGGTTGCCCTGGTCCAGATGTCAATGACCTTGTTGTAGCGCTCACCGTCTGTGATGAGACCTTCGGCATACTGATTCTGGACCTCGGCCACTTCCTTCTGGGCGCGTTCCAGAATCTCACCCTTGCTCTCAGGGATCTTCATGTCGTTAATGCTGATGGAAAGCCCTGCAAGGGTTGCGTTCTGATAGCCAATATCCTTGAGCCTGTCGGCCATGATACAGGTCTTCTTGGCACCTGCAGCTCGATAGGCCTTGTCTATGAGTTTGGCAAGGTCTTTCTTGCGCATGACCTTGTTAACCATGGAAAAGGGCACCTCATCTGGGACGATATCGTAAAGGAGCACCCTTCCCACTGTGGTATCCACAAGTTTTCCATCAAGCATCACCTTGATGGCTGCCTGAAGGTCCACTGCGCCTTCGTCATAGGCAAGGATGACCTCTTCAATGGAATTGAACACCTTGCCCTCACCCTTGGCCCTTGGACGCTCCCTTGTCATGTAGTAGACACCAAGGACGATATCCTGGGTGGCGGTGATGATAGGTGAGCCGTGGGCCGGGGACAGAACGTTGTTGGTGGACATCATGAGCACCCTGGCCTCTGTCTGTGCCTCAACTGAAAGGGGCACGTGCACAGCCATCTGGTCGCCGTCGAAGTCGGCGTTGTAGGCAGTACAGACCAGGGGATGGAGCATGATGGCCTTTCCTTCCACGAGCACGGGCTCAAAGGCCTGGATACCGAGCCTGTGGAGGGTTGGAGCACGGTTTAGGAGAACAGGATGCTCTCTAACGACCTCATCGAGGGCATCCCAAACCTCTGGAAGCTCCTTTTCCACCATCTTCTTTGCGCTCTTGATGGTGG
>JAADCZ010000149.1 GCA_013154175.1 Thermodesulfobacteriota bacterium | reverse complement strand
AGCAGGTGGAACTAAAGGCTGACCCTTGGAGCTGCAGATATATTTTGGTCTTTGGAGCAAACCTCTATGAGGCCCTGCAGCCAGGGGTGAACACCTATGGGGCAACTGTTGCCAATCGTCATTCCCGGGGCCAGGTGAAGTTTTGCATCGTGGACCCAAGGGGCCAGAAGGCAATTGCCCATGCTGACCGGTGGGTTGCCATAAAGCCAGGGAGCGATGGCGCCTTTGCCATGGGGTTGGCGCGATGGATATTGGAAAATGAGGCCTTCAACAGGAAATATCTCGAGGCTCCAAATGAAAGGGCTGCCCGCAAGTTTGGAAATGGCGGCTATGTCAATGCGTCTCATCTGGTGATATGGGATGAGGAAAGGGGTTATGACAATCCGCTACATGGAAGATTCTTGCGCTTGGAACATATACATCATGAAAACTTGCAGGAAAAAGGCGCATCCTTCATGGTCTTTTCAAAGAAGGACAAGGCCCTTAGGGCCTATCAAGATGTCTCCAGGGCCGATATTGAGGCCCAGGGGCAGGTAAGGCTAAAAGATGGCTCAACAGTCTCTGTGAAGACAGCCTTTTTGCTCATGAAGGAGGCCGTCTTTGAACACAGCCTCGACCATTATGCAAAGGCCTGCGGAGTCAGAAGGGAAACCATTGAAGAGGTGGCCAGGGAGTTCTCGAGCCATGCTCCCAGAACAGCAGTTTGCCAATATCATGGTGCAGGAAACTATGTGGGCGGGACCTATGCTGCCTATGCCGTGGCAGTCCTAAATGCGCTCACAGGCAGCCTTGAGACAAGGGGCGGATACTGCAGTGGCGGCGGCCCTGCTGGGGTCTGGAACAAAGGCAATTACAATCTGGTGGACTTTCCAGGCAAACGAATGCCAAAGGGGGTAAAGCTTTCCAGGGAGAAGTCTTCATACCAAAGGAGCAGTGAATACAGAAAAAAACTGGCCCGGGGCGAAAACCCTTATCCTGCCAGGCGTCCCTGGTTCCCCTTTACCAAGGGGGGCCTTTGTGTGGAGGCCCTTGCCGGAATAGATGAGGCGTATCCTTATCAGTGTAGCGCGCTATTTCTCTACTTCTTCAATCCGGTCTATTCCATACCTGGCGGATTCAGGTTCAAGGAAACTCTGCAGGATGTCCGCAAGGTGCCACTTCTGGTCTCAATCGACATTGGCATAAACGAATCAAACATATATGCAGACTACATAATTCCGGACGTTACCTACGCCGAGGGCCAATATGGATGGCTATCCCCACATGCGCCCTGTTTTAGTTTTACGAGTGTCAGAACCCCTGCCATAGAGCCCCTGACCCAGAAAACCGACGACGGGCGGCCCATTTGTTTGGAGACCTTTCTCATCGATCTTGCCCAGGAGTTGGATCTGCCTGGATTTGGTGAAAATGGTATACCAGGCAATGATGGCACCTTTTATCCGCTTAGACAGCCTGAGGATTTTTATTTGCGCGCCTTCTCCAACATAGCCCAGAGCGCAGGGCTTCCCAGGGCAAGCGGGCGAACCTTGAAGTTTGTGGATTCAAACTATCCCGTGGCAAAATTTAAGGCCATTCTTACCGATGACGAATGGTCTAGGACGGCAAGGCTGCTCAGTCGTGGAGGTGTGTTCCACCATTATGAAAGTGCCTTTGAAGGGGATGTAAAGAGAAATTCAGTCAAGCGGTTCTGCCTGTACAATGAAGATCTTGCCTCAACCATCTGTTCCATCACGGGCAAGAGATTTTCAGGCACCCTTAGCCTTGAGCCAGGGTTGAAGCAGGCAACCAAGGAGTATCCCTTTACCCTCGTAAGTTTCAAGAGGGCCTTGCACACCCAGTCGCGCACAGTTTGGCACCAGGTAGCAATGGAGCTTTGGCCTGAAAATTTTGTAATCATGAACGGGCAGGATGCCAAAGGGCTTGGCCTTTCCCATGGGGAAATGGTGGTTGTGCGCGGGCCTTTCAACAAAGAGGGTGTAGAGGGAAGGCTTTTCGTCACCGAGGCTGTAAGACCAGGAGTGGTTGCAGTATCCATCTCCTATGGTCACAGGCAGCTTGGGGCATCGAGGGTGTTCGTAAAGGGGGTGGCCTCCTACCAGAGCCCAGATGCCCGTTTGGGCGGTGGCATAAACCCCAACGAGCTTGCCATGCTCGATTCCAGATTCAACGACACTCCCTATGTTGACCTAGTTGGGGGGATACCAGATTTCAGCTCTTCGGTGGTTAGGGTAGATAGTGTCCTGGGAAAAGGCGCATAGTCTGCCCCGCCAGGCTCAAATGCGCCTAATTGGGCACTAACTTTCAGCGGTTTGGCAAGCCTTTTGTAATTGAGCTTCCGCCGCTTCTGCTTTGTTGAAAAACCTGCCAGCGTTTAGACAACAAAGTTTGGGATATCCATTTCTCCCCTGTCAAAGGCCTTCAAAAAGGCGTCGACAACCACGGGGTCAAAGTCTTTGCCAGCACCCTTTTTAATGATCTCCTTTGCCTCAATGGGGGCCATTGCCTTTCTGTAGGGCCTGTCACTCGTGAGGGCATCGTAAACGTCGGCCACTGCAAGTATCCTTGCACCAAGGGGTATCGCCTTTCCTTTCACGGGTCTGTAGCCCTTGCCATCGTAGCGGTCATGATGGGCGAGGATGATGGGGATGATCCGGCCAAGGGGGCCCTTTAGAGGCTCGAGAATATCCTCGCTGTTCTTGACGTGTTTCTTTATCTCGCGGTATTCGTCTTCTGAAAGCTTTGCAGCCTTGTACAACAGGTCCCGGCTCACCTTCAGCTTGCCAATGTCGTGAAGAAGGGCGGCTGATCTGATGTCCTCGATTGTGTCTTCATCCAATCCGAGATAAGAGGCAATTTTGGCTGCATACACGGACACCCTGTAGCAGTGGTTCTCGGTGTACTGGTCCTTGGAAATAAAGTGCCTGAGTATGACAATGAGGCCCTGGTAGGTTTTCCTGAGCTCCTTTACCTTGTCCATGTGGCGCTCGTAAAGCGTCCCCATTGCATAGGCAGTACATATGAGCACGCTGCCCCAGGCCATGATGTGATACCACTTCCCTGCAGCAAGCTTTAGTTTGTTGGCGTCTGTGAAGATTACGTCATTGAAATGTATCATGATTCCCACGATTATGATTGTGAGAAGTGCTGTCATAACAGCGTGACGTCTGCCATAGAAATACGCAGACAAAATGGTTGGAAAGGAATATAGGCCCAGTATCATGTATTCCGAGGTGACCAGATAGTTCATGAGTCCGGCCACGGCCACCATTGTAAAGATAATCCACAGTTCCTTGTTGACTTCTGCTATCTTGTCGAAAATCTGGTGGAAAAGGGGCCTCGATGAAGGGGAGAGCCCGTCGTCATAGGAGTAATCCGACTCTTCAGATGATGCTGTTTCAGACTCGGATGCAGGAGAAGAAAAATCCCCTGTCTCACCTGCTGTATCATTCCAAAAAGTATCTTTTAAGTCCTGATTTTGGGTGAAATCTTCTTTGTCATCAGCGTTCAGCTCGATGCCCGCCTTTGCAACAGTTTCATCTTGGGTGTTGTGGGATGCCTCTGGTTCGTCATGTTCCTTGAATATCACCGTGGCCCCGCATTCGCTGAGCATTTTAGCGATTTTCCTGCCGGTTTTTCCGGGAATTTTGCCGCCAAGGGTCAGGGGGGTCGACTTGAGGAGATGATCTATCTTTTCGCGATCCAGGTTTTTTACACTTTTTAAGAGGAAATTCTTTATTTTTTCCCTGCAACTATCATTGGGAATATTTTTGATGACTAGATATCCGTTGGTGGCATCCATGGATCGGCCCTACCTCCTAAATGGTTGATACATAATCTGGGTTCCACTCTTAAAATCGACCAAAAAGGAGGCCAACGTGAATTTTGTACCCTGAATCAATTGCCTAGCAAAAACTCCGGTTCTTGCGCTTCCAACAGGGCCTGTTATAGCTAAAGAAGCGGCCCTGTGATTATGTTGGCATTTTTATGCCTTGATTTTTAAAAAGACGTTTAGTTGGGGAGTTAGCAGATAGTGACTGATAAGGGGAAAGAGAGTGCCATGGGCTTTATGGACCTACTAGGGCATGTGCCCGAATCTGCTTCGTCAAATGTGACCTGCCTTAGCTTCAACAGGTGGGGCGGGAAAAGTTTGCCGCCCTTTCACGAGCTCAATGTGTCCGTTGATACTGGAGACAGGATTGAAAATGTCTTGGAAAATTTGGAGCTGATAAGGAGGAGTGCACGGCTCGGCTCGGTGGTATCGGTACGACAGGTCCATGGAAACCGGTTTTACCATGTGCAGACCCCAAAGGATTTCCCAGGGCATATAGTAAACTGCCAAGATGAGGCAGATGGAATATTTAGCCGGTTTAGAGGGGTGGGAATCTTGATAAAGACCGCCGACTGCCAGGCAGTAGTCATGTTCGATCCGAAAAACGCGGTTGTGGCAAACATTCACTGTGGATGGAGGGGAAACGTTAATGGAATATTGCCATCTGCTGTAAGGGAGATGGAAGTGCGCTATGGTTCAAATCCAAGGGATCTGTGGGTTGGCATAAGTCCCTCTCTTGGCCCTTGTTGCGCAGAATTCAAGGGCTGGAAGAGGCTTTTGCCCAAATGGATGCATGAATACCAGGTACGTCCCGACTACTTTGATTTCTGGGCCATCTCCAGAAGCCAACTCACCGGGGCGGGTGTGCCTGACAAACAGATTTTTTGCGCCCAGATATGCACGACATGCAATGGGGATTATTTTTCTTACCGTCGAGAGGGCACAACTGGCAGGCTAGGGACTGTCATTGCACTGGTTTAGGAATCTTCCACCTTTGCTTTGTCCTTTTTTTGCACTATGTTAGCCTGACTCTAAAGATTACTTGCAACAATTCAAACTACAAGGAGTAGCAGGAAATGTCGGAAAAGGCAGACCAAAAGCTCTTGCCAAAGGCCTATGATTTTAAGGACGTTGAAACAAAGTGGTATGACAAGTGGCTGGATGATGGCCTCTTCGTTGCCACCATGGATGAGGACAAGCCAAGTTTCTCCATGGTCATACCGCCTCCCAATGTTACCGGTGTTCTTCACATTGGGCATGCCCTGAACAATACCCTTCAGGACATATTGGTCAGATACAAGAGGATGGATGGCTACAACACCCTTTGGGTGCCTGGCACAGATCATGCCGGCATTGCGACCCAAAATGTTGTCGAGCGTCAGATTGCCCAGGAAGGGCTCACCCGTTATGACCTCGGTAGGGACAAGTTCATCGAAAGGGTGTGGGAATGGAAGGCCAAGAGCGGTGGTCGAATCATCGAGCAGCTAAAGAGGCTGGGCTGCTCCTGCGACTGGTCAAGGGAACGCTTCACCATGGACGAAGGCCTTTCCAGGGCGGTTCGTGAGGTGTTCGTTCAGCTCTATGAGGAGGGGCTGATCTACAGGGGAGACTACATAATCAACTGGTGCCCCAGGTGTCATACGGCCCTTGCAGACATAGAGGTGGAGCACGACCTGACCGAGGGCAAGATATGGTACATCCGCTACCCACTGGTGGATGAAGCCACTGGCAAGGCGTCGTCAAAATATATCGTCGTTGCCACGACCCGTCCGGAAACCATGCTTGGTGATACGGCAGTGGCGGTTAATCCAGAGGATGAACGTTACAAGGACCTCATTGGAAAATACGTGTTACTTCCCCTGGTCAACAGAAAAATTCCCATTATCGCAGACGAGCATGTGGACCCTGAATTTGGAACAGGTGCCGTCAAGGTGACACCGGCCCATGACTTCAACGACTTTGAAATCGCTAGAAGGCACGATCTCGAGCGCATCAACATATTTGACAAGAATGCCATATTGACAAAGGAAACAGGGCCCTATGAAGGGCTCGATAGGTTCGAGGCAAGAAAGAAGGTCCTGGAGGATCTCGAGGCCCAGGGCCTCCTTGAAAAGGAGGAGCCCCACAGTCTGGCAGCAGGAACCTGTTACAGATGTAAGACAATAGTCGAGCCTCGGCTTTCAAAACAGTGGTTCGTAAAAATCGAACCCCTTGCAAAACCTGCACTTGAGGCAGTCAGGAAGGGGGATACCAAGATTGTTCCCCCAAACTGGGTGAGGACCTATGAAGAGTGGATGACAAACATCAGGGACTGGTGCATCTCCCGCCAGATATGGTGGGGGCACAGGATTCCTGCCTGGACATGCAAGGAGTGCGGCCACCTCATGGTGAAACGCCAAACGCCTGAAAAGTGTGAAAAGTGCGGCTCCACACAGCTTGAGCAAGAGACAGACGTGCTTGATACATGGTTCAGTTCCGCCCTGTGGCCCTTTTCCACCCTTGGTTGGCCAGAAGAGACAAAGGAGCTCGAGTTCTTCTACCCGACATCTGTTCTGATAACCAGTTTTGACATCCTTTTCTTCTGGGTTGCCAGAATGATGATGATGGGGCTCCATTTCATGAAGGACGTGCCCTTCTATTATGTCTATCTCCATGCCCTGGTGCGGGATGCAAAGGGGCAGAAGATGAGCAAGTCCAAGGGTAACGTCATTGACCCTCTGACCATCATGGAAAAATATGGCACGGACGCAGTGCGTTTCACCCTTGCAGCCTTTGCTGCCCAGGGGCGTGACATCAAACTTTCAGAGGACAGGATCGAGGGTTACAGGCACTTTGTCAACAAGATTTGGAATGCTGCACGTCTGGTCTTGATGCATGGCTCTTCCACTGGCGACTATCATCAGCTGCCCGAGAGCTCCAGTCTGAATTCAGTAGAGAAATGGATACTTACCCGGCTCAACGAGACCATCAAGACAGTGCGCAGCAGCCTCGATTCCTTTGATTTTGACGTTGTTGCAAAGGAGCTATACAGGTTCTTCTGGCACGAGTACTGTGACTGGTATCTGGAGTTTTCAAAGTCTGACCTTTCCGCCACCGAGGGCCAGCGTGCCGATACATCCAAACGGGTGGCCCTGACCGTCCTGGACAATATGCTGCGCCTCCTTCATCCAATCATGCCCTTCGTGACCGAAGAGCTGTGGCATCATCTGCCTGGGGAGAGTGGCTATATCATGGTGGCTCCCTACCCTGAAGAGGTCAAGGACTGGAACCATCCAGGTGCCCTAGAGGAGATCGAACTTCTAAAGACGATCATCAGTGGAATAAGAAACATAAGGGCAGAGCTTGGAATTCACCCTGGAAATAAGCTGGAAGTGGTGTTTTTGCCCCATTCCGATCTGGCAAAGAGCGTCTTGGCCGGGCATGAAAAGGAGATAAAGGCCCTTGCCAGGGTGAGTGACATTAGGCTCATTGGCGGGCCTCAGGAAAAACCAACTGGGGCGGCCTCCTTCATCCATGAGCAGGTGGAGGTTTATGTTCCCCTTGAAGGCCTTGTTGACATAGGGCAGGAACTTAAAAAGATAGAGAAGGAAAGGGGCAAAATAGAAAAGGAGCTCAAGAAGATAGAGGCCAAGCTGTCGAACGAGAACTTCCTGAAAAAGGCCCCGGAAAACATCGTTGCCAAGGAGAAGGACAAGCGCCAGGCCCTGGTTACCAAACTTGAAAAACTGGACAGCCATGAAAGGATGCTCAAAGAGATTGGGTAACCAGGGGTTACCCCGAATTCTTTTTCAGGGGCTTGTCCGAAGCGCCCTTGAGGAAGACCTTGGGAACGGGGATGTTACGACTTGGTGCTGCATCGATTCTGGTCAAAAGGGGCAAGGACGCATAATTGCCAAGGAAGATGGCGTCCTTGCCGGGCTATTTGTGGCAAAAGAGGCGTTTCGTCAGGTGGATGAAGGCCTCGCCCTAAGGGGAGGTGTGTCTGAGGGTAGCAGATTTCAGAAGGGGGAGGTTCTCCTTGAGATCCAGGGGGCTACATCCTCGATTTTGATGGCTGAACGAGTGGCCCTGAACTTCCTGCAGCGCTTGTGCGGCATTGCCACAGCCACAAGTAGTTATGTGAGCGAGATATCTGGTTATCCGTGCACGATCGTGGATACCAGAAAGACGACTCCAGGGCTGCGGCTCCTTGAAAAATATGCTGTTCGCATGGGCGGAGGCCATAATCACAGGTTCAACCTGTCTGACGGGATTCTCATAAAGGATAATCACATAGCTGCCTGCGGCTCTGTGGCAGAGGCCATAGAGAGGGCCAGAAACAGGGCGCCCCATACCCTGAAGATAGAGGTGGAGGTGAGCACCTTGAGGGAACTCGAGGATGCCATTTCGGCAGGTGCCGACATTGTCATGCTGGACAACATGTCTCTTTCTGACATCAAAGATGCGGTGAGTCTTGCCCGCAGGCTCAACAGTAGGGTGATCCTCGAGGTCTCAGGAGGCGTCACCCTTGAAAATGTAAGGGATGTGGCTGCAACAGGTGTGGATATCATATCCAGCGGAGCCCTTACGCATTCCTACAAATCCATTGACTTGAGTCTCGAATTAACTGTATAAATAAGTAATGTTTCCCGTTCAAGATAGCATACCAACACGTTGCCCACCCTTGATGAACTGGGCCATAATGGCTGTTTGTATTGTTGTCTTCCTCTTTGAGATATCCTTGCCACCGCACCAGCTGGAAAAACTTTTTTATATGTTCGGCGTTGTGCCTGCCCGATATACCCATCCAGAATGGGCAGCCAGCGTTGGTCTGGTACCAAAGGCGATTCTGCCCCTTTTCACCTGCATGTTTCTTCATGGCAGCTGGGTGCACATCATAGGAAATATGTGGACCTTGTGGATCTTCGGTGACAATGTCGAAGATGAGATGGGGCCACTTAGGTATCTGCTCTTTTATCTATTTTGTGGCATTGTTGCATCCCTTGTACAGATTTATACCAATCCAAACTCCACTATCCCGACCATAGGCGCCTCAGGGGCTATAGCCGGGGTAATGGGTGCTTATTACGTCATGTTCCCAAGGGCCAGGATCATCATCATGGTGCCCATCCTCTTCTTTCCATTCTTTTTTGACGTACCGGCAGTCTTTTTCCTGGCATTCTGGTTTCTGGAACAGGTTTTCAGTGGCACCTTTTCATTGTTGACTCCGCAACAGGCTGGTGGAATCGCCTGGTGGGCACATGCAGGCGGATTCCTTTGTGGCATGTTGACCTACCGGTTTTTTCTCCACGGAAATTCTTGCAGGAGGCGTTATCCGGACGAAATGCGTCCTTGGGGCCTTTTGGAACCTAGAGAGAGGTTGTAGTTAAGGGGTAACCCTAAAGATTTAAAAATTGCAGGAGGAGACCGCATTATGACACCCATGGATATCTTCTGGATATTCTTTATGCTCACTGCTCTTCAGCCGGTGCTGAGGCAAAAGATGCTGGAGGCTGCACGTCAAAGAACCATTGCCAAAATAGAGAAGGAACGTGGTTCAAGGGTAATTCTGTTGGTGCACAGGCAAGAGACGATGAATCTATTGGGCTTTCCTGTGATGAGATATATCGACATAAACGACTCTGAGCAGGTCATCAGGGCCATACAGATGACGGACCCCGATGTGCCCGTTGATATAGTTCTTCACACACCGGGCGGATTGGTTCTTGCCGCACTTCAGATCGCCCGGGCAGTAAAGGATCATCCTGGCAAGGTCACTGCATTTGTGCCCCATTACGCCATGAGCGGTGGAACCCTTATTGCCCTCGCTGCAGATGAAATCGTTATGGATAAACATGCGGTTCTTGGGCCAGTGGACCCGCAGATGGGAGCAAGCCCTGCCGCATCGCTAATAAAGGTGGTAAAGGCAAAACCCATCGAGAAGGTGGATGACAGATCCATCGTAATGGCAGATATTGCCGAAAAGGCCCTGAGACAGATGAAGAAGAACGTGACTGCCCTTCTCGAGGACAAGATGGGGCCGGAAAAGGCCAAGGAGTTGGCTGAGATTCTGTCCCAGGGTACATGGACCCACGATCATCCCATCAGCTGGGATGAGGCAAAGGGCATGGGGCTTCCCATCCGTACAGATATGCCCACCATGTTTTATGAGCTCATGGCTCTTTTCCCACAACCAGTCAGGAAGGAGCCGTCTGTGGAATATCTGCCAGTTCCAAGGAAGGGTAGCGGAAATCAGGCCAAACATGATCTGTTCTAGCCTGGCTGCACAGTTTGGATGTGCTTGAAATAGTGAAATGACAGGCTGATGGGCCTGGCAAGGATTAGGTTGGATCCATCTTTGCCCAGGCCTTTATTTTGCCTTCCATGAAGGATATCAATGTCTTTCTGCGTAGGCATAGGCAGAGTGGTTGTGAATGGACTCAAAGTTTTCTGCCTCTATTGCGAACCAGGTTATTTCAGGCAGTGCCTCGAGGCCCTGATACACTCCCCTGACAATGTCTTCCACGAACATGGGGTGGTTGTACGCATATTCAGTGACAAATTTTTCATCGGGCCGCTTCAACAGGGAATAAACCTCTGAAGAGCCGCAGCTTTCAACCACCTCTATCACATCTTCAAGCCACAGAAACTTTTTGAATCTTACCCATACCCTCACTACACCCCGCTGGTTGTGGGCACCATAGTCGGATATTTCCCTGGAACATGGGCAAACAGTGGTGATGGGGACCTTGACAATGAGCATCATGTCGAGTTCGTCCTTCATGGTTCCATGGAGTCCGCACTGGTACTCCATAAGGCCCTTTGTTCCTGTGATGGGTGCACTCTTTTCAATGAAATATGGAAAGTCCACTTCCAGGTGGGCCTCTTGGGAATTGAGCCTCTCCTTCATGGCGGAAAGTATTTTTTCAAAGTTTTCTATGGTTATTTCCCGCCGATATTCATTCAATATCTCCACGAACCTGCTCATGTGGGTGCCCTTGAACTGATGGGGCAGGTTCACATACATGTTGATGCTGGCAACGGTGTGTTGCTTGCCATTGGCCCTGTCGAGCACGGTGATTGGGTAACGGATATTCTTGATTCCAACACGGTCCAAGGGGATGTTGCGGTCATCCCGCATGCTTTGCACATCTGTGAGTTCCAAGTATTTTTTGTGCATTTAGGCCTTCTCCAGGGCAGATATGATTTTATCAGCTGCCTCTACCATTTCCGGGGCTGCCTCGGTTATGGGCCGCCCCTGGCGCTCTGCCTTTCTTGCATCTTGAGAGGTGAAAAATACGCCAATTGGCTTGCAGCCGCACATCTCTTCAATAAACTTTACATCTTCTTCATCCTGGCAGTTGTTGGCAACTACATGTAGGGATCTTATCTTGAGATCCCGGGCCAGCCTGTCGATTTTGTCTGCTGTCTCCACACTGCCGCGGTAGGGCTGCACCACTATGAGTATGTGGTCCACGCTTGCAATGGTGCCTCGCCCCAAATGTTCCACCCCGGCCTCCATGTCTAGAACGATGTCTTCATTTTCAGACAAGAGAAGCCTGTTCAGAAGGTTTCGAAGCACTGCATTGTCTGCACATGCACAGCCTGCGCCTCCCTGCTGGATGGCACCAAGTACCATGAGGCTCAAGTTGCCCTTTTTCTTCATGAATTTTTCCGGCAGGTCATCCACCTTGGGGTTTAGATTGTAAAAGGGGCCGTCCCTGCCAGAGCGTTCATTGAGGAGGTCCTTCATTTGGGCTATTGGCTTGATGGATGAATCGTCGAATCCCAGGAGCCTGGCAAGGTGTGGGCTTGGGTCTGCATCGATGGCCAGCACCTTTCTTCCACGATCGAGAAGGGCTTTAATGAGAAATGCACTCACTGTGCTTTTGCCTACGCCTCCCTTGCCGCAAACTGCTATCTTCATGGCAACCTCTTCTGCTATATTTTAAGTGTGGATTACCCTGGCTGCACCGCCTCGTCTGGGATCTCCCTGGGCGTCGTGTCCAAAGGGATCGATGGCATGGACACCGCCAAAATATACGTCTATCTGGTTCCAAAGATTCAGTTCAAACTGCCTCTTGAGTTTATCGATGGTTTCATCAGGATAGCCTGGTTCCACCTGTAAAATGTTATCTTCGAGATGAATACGAGGGTTTCGTACAGCATCACGAAGGCCAAGACCAAGGAAGCACGTGTTGGTTATGACCTGTGTAATTGCCGAGCGGATTCTCTTGCTGCCTCCACTTCCAAGCACGAGTCTCACCTTGCCCTTTTCCATGAGTATGGACGGGGACATCATGGAGGCCACCCTCGTGCCAGGAGGCGCTGAATGAAATCCCTCGGGGTGGAGATCATCCTCGCCCATCATGTTGTTGAGCATTATGCCTGTGCCAGGCACATAATAGCCCGAGCCCTCTCCATTTGACGTTGTCATACTGGCCAGATTTCCCTGGGAATCGCAGACACTTACGTGTGTGGTGCCTCTGGAGAAGGCTCTGGTGATTTCAACCTTTGCAGAATCAAACCAGTCGTTGTCTGGCCAGATGAGCTTGCTGCCAAGGCCCTGTCTGTAGGATTCGATTTGCTTCATTGTATTTGCAAGGGGGGCAAGGTGTTCCCATGAGCCAAAGGCAGGGGTATCTGGCATGACGGAAGAGAGAAGCTCCATAGCCATGGCAATGAAAAAGCCGCCAAAGGATGGAGGCGGATTTGTAAGGAGCCTGAAATCTGAAAAATCGACACTTAGCGGTTCCCTTTTTATCACCTGATAGCTCGCCAGGTCTTCAAGGGTGAGCAGGCCGCCCAGCCTCTTCATGTCTTTGGAAATTGCCTGGGCAATCTCTCCTTTGTAAAAGGCATTCAATGTGCCTTCAGGGTCGTTTCCAAGCCGTTCCAGGAAGTCTGCAAGCTCTGGATTCTTAAGGACCTGACCTTCGGTGATAAATTTTCCATCTATGAGAAAAATCTTCTTGCCATAGTCATCAAAAAGCATGATTGGCTCTAGAAGCGAAAGGAAGTAGGCCTGGTGGTGGTTGAGCCTGGTACCCTCCTTGGCATAACGGGTCGCAGGGGCCAGGACTTCCTTCAAGGGAAGGTTCCCCAGGGCAGATTGAATCTCGACGAAACCTTTGAGATTTCCAGGAACCGCTGCTGCCCCTGGCCCTATGTTGAAGACCTGTTCACAGCCAGGAAATTTGACAGTTACCGGAAAGAAGTGTGGTTCCTGCTCTGGGTCCTCGAGCCCCTTTCCTGGTGTATCCACGAAAAAATCGTAGAGCACAGGTGCATCACCAGAGGGGCGAGCGAGCAGAAAGCCGCCTCCACCAAGGGAGGTAAGGGAGGGCTCCACCACAGCAGAGGTGAATCCCGCGCCGATTATGGCGTCGAAGGCGTTGCCACCATTTTGCAAAATTGTGGCGGCAGCCTCGGTAACCAAAGGGTGACCCGATGCTATTGCAGGTAAGATAGTGCCAGACAACTCGAACTCCTTTAACCTGATGTTTCAGGCAAACAGCCTATCCTGCCAGTAGCTTTTTAGCAAGACAGGTTGATTTAAGTCATTTTACTATGAATCATTAGTTGGGTATCATTCCTGGTAAAAGATGTGGAAGATGGAGACGCGCAAATGAAATGTCCAGGACAAGATAGCCGTTATTGGAAACCAGGAGCGATCTTTGATGTGAAATGCCCTGGTTGCGGCACGATGATAGAGTTTTTCAAGGATGACACCAGAAGACGTTGTCCTAACTGTGGCCAGGAAGTCCCCAATCCGGAAATGGACTTTGGCTGTGCAGCCTATTGCCCCTATGCTGAACACTGTCTGGGTAACCTGCCAGAAGGGGTTGTGGCAGACGGAAAACTAAAGGTCCTCAAGGCAAAGATGCTAAAGGCCATCAAGGAGGCCGCAACGGCATCTGGCTCAAGTGGCAGCCTAGAGATAAGGTTTATTGAGCTTTGCGAGGAAATTGGCAAAAAGGAGTCTGCTCCCCTGGGGCCAACCCTTCTGGCAGCCTTTGGTCTTGGGCCAAGGGGGCTTGATGCAGCTGCCTTGGAAGAAAAGAGGCAGAAGGACAAGGATGCCCTTTTTGAATACATAAAGGCAATTGAGGCAGAGCCTGATGCCGCCCAAGAGGCAGTGGCCATTTTGCAAAGGGTGATAAATGGCAATGCCGAAGCCTACTCAGTTGCAGAAAAGGTGCTGCATGACGCCTGGAATCTTGCCCAGTTTGAATATTCCAAAAGGGCAAGCCTTTCAGAGAAGGAACTGTTCACGGATGCTGCCAAACAGATGCTTCAAGCCAAGAAGGCAGCCTCGTAGGAAGGGTTCCTTTCATTTCAAACTGTGCTAGCCATGTGGTTTCTGGGCGTGTTTCATGGCGGGTCCAGTTGATTAGGGGCACCGATCTGGATTTTCCACTCCTTTGAATTTTCATGGTCATTTTCCTTGGACAAGCAGGCACGGAAACTATATTAATAGGGTAGGTTTTCGAGCCTGCCAATTCTATGGTGACGCTGTCAGGAGGAAAAGGAACAAAGGCCATGAGAAGGTTAGTAACTGCCCTGATATTTCCGTGGTTTTTCCCACTTTCTTATATGGTTTGTGCTCCAATAGCCATTGCGGGAGTCATGCTAACGGGGCGACAGGACTTTGCCCACAAGATGGGGAAGTTTTGGTCGGCCCTGGTGTTTGCAGCATGCGGCATCAAGGTCAAGACAAGGATGCTGGCCCCTGAAGCCATAAGGCCTCCGGTGGTATTTGCATGTAACCACGCAAGCCAGATGGACATTCTGGCACTTTATATTGCCCTGCCCGTTGAGTTCAGGTTTCTCGTGAAGAAGGAACTTTTCAAGGTCCCGCTCCTTGGTTTCGCAATGAAAAAGGCGGGTTACATTCCCATCGACAGAAAGAACAGCAGGGCAGCAGTAAAGAGCATCAAAGAGGCGGCAGAGAGACTTAAAAGGGGCGCCTCCATTGTCATCTTTCCAGAGGGAACCAGAAGTCCTGACGGTAGGCTTCAGGAATTCAAGGAAGGCGGCTTCATGTTGGCAATCAAGTCTGGTTGCCCGGTGGTTCCTGTTGCCATAAAGGGCAGTCACAAGGTCTTGCCAAAGGGTGCCTTTATAGCCCGGCCAGGTACCATAGAGGTTACGGTGGGACGCCCCATCGAGGTAGAGTCAGAGGGAAAGCGGCTTTCACGAAGTGAAATAGCAAGTGTTACCCACGAAGTGATATCCAAGATGTTGGAAGGATCTATCTAAATAAAAGGAGGCTCAAAGATGGCTGTGTGCAACTTTAAGTTGGAAACAAAGTTTGAGCCAGCAGATGGTGACCTGCTGGTATTCCCCTATATGGACGAGAAGACGCCGTTATTCAATTTGGATATGGTGCCAGAGCATGTATCAGAGGTTGATGCACCAAAGGATGAGGGCAAGTCCTTGATCCTGAAAGCGGGCAAGGAGGGCGATTTGCGTTTCATTGCCAAGTCCTTGAGACTCGATGACAAGCATCTTTCCATTGCCCAGGTGCTCAAGAAGCGTATTTCCTCCCTCGTTTCCTCAGCTTCTGAGGAAAAGATATCCCGGATATGCCTCTTTATTTCCAGGGAGCATTTTGAGCTTTTGGAGGCGTGTCAGGAAGCGGCAATCCTTGGAGGCTACAAGTTTGATAAATATTTGGAAAAGGCCCCAGAGCTTCCTGAAGTGGCCTGTATTCTAGATAAGGCACCAACCAAAAAGGACAAGACCCAGCTCAAGGAGAACGAGACCTTGTTTTCCTGGGTAAATTTTGCAAGAGACATCCTCAATGAACCCCCAAACGAGATACATCCCGAAAGCCTTGCCGCCCTTTTTCAGCAAAGGGGCAAAAAGGCAGGGCTCAAGGTCACCGTTTGGGATGAAAAGAAGCTTGAAAAGGAAGGCTGCGGTGGAATCCTCGCCGTGGGCAAGGGGGCATCTTCCAGGCCCAGGCTGGTGATTGGAGAGTACAAGCCTAGAAAGGCCCAGGGGTTCATTGTATTGGTGGGCAAGGGAGTCACAATGGATACAGGCGGCTATTGCCTCAAGCCGCCAAACAGCCAGATGGGCATGAAGTACGATATGGGCGGAGCTGCCATGACCTTTTCTGCTGCCTGCGCCCTGGCTAGCCTCAAGGTGCCTCTAAGGATAACAGTCATTACACCCCTGGTGGAAAACGACATATCCTCAACGGCTTTTCATACCCAGGATATTATCAAGATGAGAAACGGAAAGACCGTACAGGTGGACAATACCGATGCAGAGGGCAGGCTGATATTGGCCGATGCCCTATGCCTGGCCTCTGAAATGAAACCAGATTGCATCGTGGATGCTGCCACCCTGACAGGGGCATGTGTCGTGGCCCTTGGTGAGGACATTGCCGGAGTCTTTGGAAGAGACACGGAGCTTAATGCCAAGCTGATAGAGGCAGGCAGACGCAGGGATGAAAATCTTTGGGAAATGCCCCTCTACATGCCCTACATGGAGCAGCTCAAGGCGGAGATAGCCGACATGAAAAACATTGGCAGCAGATGGGGAGGTGCCATAACTGCCGCCCTCTTTCTGAGCCGTTTTGTTGAAGAGGAGATTGCCTGGAGTCACATCGACATTGCAGGTCCCAGTGTGAAGGAAGAGCCCCTGGGTTTTCTTGGAAAGGGGGCAAAGGGGTTTGGTGTAAAGACCCTTTATGAATTCGTGCGCTCATTTAAATCGTAACCTGTTCGAATCACAGTCAAAAAACTTAGAGGGTCGCAATTTTTGCGGCCCTTTTTGTTTTCTATCGTCTGCTCATGCCAGCTTGGTCCGGCAGGGAGATCTGTGAGATTCGAGAAGCTTGTGATGATTGTAAAGCGATTGGTCTCTTTTTCCGATGAATTCATTGAAAAGAAAACCTGAATAGTTTGCCAAATTTGGGGCCGGTAAAAATCGGTGGATTCAGGCAAAAAGTGATTTGTAAATGCCAGACAAGCATCTCGTAGACAAGATAGTAATCGCAGAGGACGACCCTATTACCCTGCTCCTTCTTCGTTCCACCCTGGAGAAGTGGGGGTTTGTCCCCAAAAACATAGACGATGGTAAGCAGGCCCTGGAGGTTCTCAAGGCAGCCGATGAACCCAAGATAGTGCTGCTTGACTGGCTGATGCCTGGCAAAGACGGCATAGATATAGTGAAGGAGCTCCGGAGAGAGCGGGGCGACATCCCTCACTATGTCATCATGCTTACCTCCAAGAACGAAAAGAAAGACATAATTTCCGCCTTGGAGGCAGGAGCTGACGACTTTTTATCAAAGCCCTTCGATACCGATGAACTCAAGGCGAGAATCAAGGTAGGTCTGAGGCTAATTGGTCTTCATATACAGCTGAAAAAGGCCATAAGGAGTGCCAACAGACTTGCGGATTTCATTGCCCATTACGATCAGACTACTGGGTTGCCAAATCGGCTCTACTTTACGGAAAAGATCGAGCAACAGGTGGCTTCGGAGAATTCAGCAGCCCTCATGCTGGTAAACATTGACAGATTCAAGGTCATAAACCAGGCAAAGGGGCTGGATCTGGGGGATCTGCTCCTGAATTATTTTGGAGCAAGGCTGCAAGAATGTTTCGAAGAGGAAGCGGTGGTTGCCAGGATAGCCGCTGACGAGTTTGGCATCTTGATCCCCTATGGCGGAAAGTCCGACACACCAGTGGATGACATCATCAAGTTTCTTTATGCCAAGGCCCAGAGGATACACACGAGAATGGATGAACAGTTTCCCATTGATGAGGGAATAACCATTACCGTCAGTATCGGGGCGGCACCCATAACGTGTGAAATAGCAAAAGAGCCAGAGGAATTTTTGCGTCGTGCAGACACTGCCCTTCGTAGGGCCAAGGCCCTGGGTGGAAACCAGACTGTCATTCACGACTGGAAGATGGAGGAGGAGGTCCGACAACGTTACGAAATAGAAAGGGATCTCATTGAGGCCATAAATAGCGGAGACCAGATGCAACTATTTCTTCAGGCCCAAGTGGACAGTCAAGGAAAGTTCCATGGGGCCGAGGCGCTAATTCGCTGGATTCATCCAGAAAAGGGCATGATAAGCCCTGGTCTCTTCATTCCAGTTGCCGAGGAAACCGGGCTGATTTTGCGAATTGGAAGATGGGTTTTACAGGAAGCTTGCAATATTTTGAAAAAATATAGTGGAGAAAAGTTTTCAATTTCTGTAAATATAAGTCCTAAGCAGTTTGCAAGGGCCGATTTTGTCGACGAGGTCATATCCATTGTCACGGATATGGCTGTTCCTTCCGAACGGCTGATTTTGGAGGTTACAGAGGGGCTACTCATCAACGATATGGATGATGTTGTAGAAAAGATGACCAGGCTTTCAAAGGCCGGCTTTAAGTTTTCCATTGACGATTTCGGGACGGGGTATTCATCACTTGCCTATCTGAAGAGACTGCCTATCTCAGAGATAAAGATAGACAGGACATTCATCAAGGGACTTCCCGAGGACGAAAACAATGCGGCAATAGTGAGGGCCATATTCCTTATGGCCCAGGCCCTGGGCCTAAAGGTGGTTGCTGAAGGTGTTGAGACAGAGGCCCAAGCCCGTTTTCTCAACGAGTCAGGTAGTGTCATTCACCAGGGTTTCTTGTTTTCCAAGCCGGGTCCAGCCGAGGATACATTGGAGTATTGGTTGAATAGGTAATGGAAAAGGGTTTTTCTGCATATTTTGTCGCTCTGGTGACGGCTCTGCTGTTGCTTCTTGGTTCCATTCTCACCTACCAGAATTTTCAGGAATTCAAGGTCTTTACCCGCCATGAAATAGAGCAGCAATTCAGGGAAAAGGAACGAACCGTTGAGGAAAGGGTAGAGGCCAGGCGCCTTGCCCTGGAGCTACTCTCCTTCAATCCATACATAGTTGACAGCCTCTCCGAGGAAAACAGCCCTGAAATCCAGGCAAAGATACGGCGTTATCTCAGAAAACTCAGCAGGAAGAGCGGATTCATCGCCGTTTTTCTAATGGATGACCGGGGCACATGTCTCCTTTCCACCGACGAGAGGTTCGAGGGCAAAAATTATGGTTTTCGCCCCTATTTCAAGTCGGCCCTGAAGGACGGAGAAGGTGCCTACATCGCCCTTGGAGTCACCAGTAAGAAGCTGGGCCTTTATTTGTCAAAGAGGGTCCAGAGTTATTTTGGCAGAAAGGGTGTGCTGGTAGCCAAGATTGACCCTTATTCCCTCTTGAAATCCATTGCCCCGGAAAATAGCCGAGGAATCTTTATTTGGGGCGCTACGAGCTCCGGTATCCTTTTTAGCCCCAATAGTGAAGAGTTTTTTCTTTTTGAGAAGGGAGGCAGTGAGCAGTTAAGTCGATTCGTGGATGCCAGGCAGTTCGAGGGCGTGAAGTTCAAGAGTCTGGGCTTCCCCACTGGTTCCTGGATGGATCTCAAGAAGAGGGGCAAGCTTACAGTCAAAAAGGAAGGCAAGGTCTATGACATAGAATATTTCCCCATCCTGCCAGAAGTCTTTTCTGTGGTGACTGTGATTTCAAAGGACTTCCTGCCATCTTCCTTGGAGCTTCTTCGCAATGTTTTCATAATGACGAATGGCGCCTTCGTAATGGCGCTCCTG
The DNA here is from genome assembly GCA_013154175.1 of Thermodesulfobacteriota bacterium. Lineage (GTDB taxonomy): Bacteria > Desulfobacterota > Dissulfuribacteria > Dissulfuribacterales > QOAL01 > JAADCZ01. The sequence continues at coordinate 5,582 of JAADCZ010000149.1, read as the reverse complement.
CCGCTGATTGCAGGTCTGTACTTTTTCAGGCGTCAGTATGAGAAGCTTGAGGCAGAGAGGCGTGAGAAAAGCAGGAGCGAATATCGCTACCAGGCAGTGCTCCAGGGCAACAAGGATGGCTTTGTCGTCATGGACAATGATAACCTGATCATAGAAGAGGCCAACAAGAGGCTCTACCAGATACTTCGCATCGACGAGGCCAAACATCCACTCATTGGAAAGCCCTTCCTCGACCTGATTCGCGAGGAGGATAGGCAGCGGTTCAGGGAACAGATAACCGAAGAGACCTTTCAAAATTTTGTTTTTCCAACGCATCTAATAGATGGTGAAGGTGAGCTGGTTCCAGTTATTATCGATTTTACTAAGTATGAATCCGATGATCCCTCCCGTTCATTTTCTCACGCATTCATCCAGGATATTCGCAAGGGGTTAAAGGACGCTGAAAGAATAAGGCTTCTCGAAACAGCCGTTGAGCAGAGTGGTAGTTGCATTGTGATTACCGATGATCAGGGGCATGTCCAGTATGTGAACCCAGCATTCACGGCTGTAACGGGATACAAGGCAGAGGAGGTTCTGGGGCAGAACCCACGCTTCCTCAAATCCGGTTTCCACGATGAGGAATTCTATCGCCAGATGTGGGAGACCCTAACTTCTGGCAAGGTGTGGCATGGAAGGCTTTGCAACAAGGACAAGAATGGAAACATCTTCTGGGAGGATGCAACCATTGCCCCGGTCCAGGATGAAGACGGGAACATTACCCATTACATAGCCATAAAGAACGATGTCACCAAGCTCGTCAAGCTCGAGGAGAAGCTGAATCACAAGGTTGAAGAGCTTGAAGGCATCATGGAATATGCAGGCGTGGGTATCGCCCTTATCAAGAATCGCAAATTCTTGAGTCTCAATGGCAGACTTGCTGAAATTATAGGACTACCCAAGGAAGATATCGTTGGTGCCTCCACAAGGCTCTTATTCTCCAGCGATGAGGAATATGAGTCCTTTGGAAAGATCTTTTACCCAGCCCTCATGCGTGGCGAAAGCGTATTCTATGAACTTGAATGGAAGGGTCGTGGAGGCGAAAAGAGGTGGTTCCAGATTACTGCAACTGCCATCAACCCAGGGCCAATCGAGGAGATGAAGACTGTTTGGGTGGGCAATGACATCACCCAGCTCAAGATGTTGCAGCTGGCCCTTGCAGAGGCCAAGGAAAAGGCCGAGGCGGCCAACAGGGCCAAGAGCGCCTTTCTGGCCAATATGAGCCATGAGATTCGGACACCGTTAAATGGTGTTATCGGAATGCTGTCTCTGTTGAGCACCACGAGGCTCGATGAGCAGCAGCGGGAATATGTACAGGTTGCACATTCAAGTGCAGAGGCCCTTCTCTTCCTCATCAATGACATCCTCGATATTTCAAAAATTGAGGCTGGTCGCATGGAATTCGACATGGTGGACTTCAACTTGGCAAATCTCCTTGAAGAATTCTCAAGGAGTTTCGCCATGGCCGCCAAAAAGAAGGGCCTGGAATATGAAATGAAACTTGACGACAATGTGCCTGTTTGCCTCAAGGCAGACCCAGGAAGGCTGCGTCAGGTCCTGCTCAATCTGACAGGAAACGCCCTCAAGTTTACTGAAAAGGGTAAGGTTGAGGTGTCGGTGCAACTGGTGGAGGATTTGGGAGACCGTGTCATAATAAAATTCTTGGTAAAAGACACGGGGATTGGTATTCCACGGGATAAGATGGATCTTCTATTCAAGAAGTTCTCCCAGGTCGATGCCTCAATTTCCAGACGGTTTGGAGGCACTGGACTGGGACTTGCCATTTCAAAGAAACTCGTTGAGAAAATGGGAGGCAAGATAGGGGTGGAAAGTGAGGATGGAAAGGGTTCCATCTTCTGGTTCACTGTGAATCTCGAAAAGGGTGATCCCGACTCTGAAGGATGTTCCAAGGCAGTGGACGATGAGGAGTTCAGGCTGGGAGGTCTGCCAGAGAACATAAGGCTCAAGGGAAGGGTTCTGGTGGTAGAGGATAATCCAGTGAACCAGCAGGTAGTTGTTGGACTTCTCAGAAAACTGGGGCTTAGGGCAGAGGCTGTGAACAACGGCAAGGAGGCACTGGAGGTGCTCGAGATGATTCCCTACGACCTGGTCCTCATGGACATCCAGATGCCGGTCATGGATGGTCTGTCTGCCTCCAAGGCCATCAGGGACCCTGCCTCCAAGGTGCTCAACAGGGAGATCCCCATTGTTGCCCTGACGGCCCATGCCTTCAAGGAAGAGGTTGCCAAATGTATCAAGGCTGGAATGAATGACTATCTCACCAAGCCCATAGACAACCACAGATTGGTAACCGTGCTCAAAAAATGGCTGCCCTTCTACTATGAAGAGCCAAGAACTAGCAAATTAGATGATTCCGAACAAATTCCAGATTCACCAGGGGATGCATCAGAGGCCAATGAAGCTCATTCCAATGAACTTCCTGTTTTTGACAAGGAGGATTTCTCCACCCGTACCATGAACGATGAGGAATTGGGCAGACAGGTCCTGATATTGTTCATGGACAGTTTCAGGGAACAGCTGGAGAAACTGGCAGTAGCCATAGAAGAGGGCGATTCCAATGAAATTATGCGTATTGCCCATAGCATAAAGGGGTCGTCGGCAAACATTGGCGCCAAACGTCTGTCTGAGATTGCTATGCAGATGGAGAAGAAGGCAGAGACAGGCGATCTGGAGGATATTGAGGAAAGGTTCGAGGCGCTTAAGGAAGCATTTCAGGACTTTAGCGAAGATGTGTCCATAAAGGCCATGCTGGGGTCAGACTAGATTTTCCACCGCCCAATTCAAACTTTGGGACATATTAAAATTCCCTCTGTACGCTTTTGTAATATTTGGTTATAAAATATGGATTAATAATTTGTGGACCATGCAGGAATTGGCGAAAGGCCAGTGGATTAAGGGTTTCGTGGTTGGTGAAAACGAAAATTAAAAATATTTCATTCATTTTATATTTGACCTGCAAGGAAGATAATATTATTTTAGCGCTGAATCTCTATTCATTGTAAAATAGCGGGCCTGTTTTAGGTCGCGCATATCAGTTTAAGAGATTTTTTTTGAAAGGAGAGAAAAATGGATATCACCTCGATTCAACAACTGCTGTCTAACTTATATCTATACGGATGGGCCGGGACCGTAATATTTTTCATCCTCTTTGTAATCCTTCTCAGACAGAATAGCAGTAACTCGTCTGCTCTGAGTAAGTGTGAGAGTGAAAAGGCCGATCTTGAAAAGCAGTTGTCTGATAGCAAGGACGAAATATCTGAGCTTCAGTCAAAGGTTGACAGTCTCGTAGAGGACAATGAACAAAAGGCCGAGACAATCAGTAAGTTGGAGTCTCAGCTCTCTTCCGCAGAGAAGGAGTTGAAGGAGAAAGATGCCAAGTTAAAAGAGCTTGAAGGCCAAATCAAAAATCTCAAAGCGGATAACATCCAGCTTGGAGACACCGTTAAGGAACTGCAGTCTAAGTTGTCTGAGGCAGAGAGCAAAATCAAGAGTCTGGAAGCAGAGCTCAAGAGCAAAGAGGCGGCGGTTGCAGAGGCAGAAGCAAAGCTTGCTCAGGTGGAAAAGGAATTAGAGGAAATCAAGTCCAAGTACAAATTAGCCGAGTTGTATATACATATGCGTAAGCTCCACGATGAGTTTGAACAGGAATACACTCAGAATATTCTCCGTGGGCTTGCCACAATGAATATCAAGGATATTGATCTGTCTACCGCTCAAGCTATATTTGAGCAAGCCATGGCGTCCTTTCAGAATTTCACACCACCATCTCAAGAGGCAGATGAGCCTGAGGAAATGTCAGAAGAAGAAGAGAATTAAATCACAAGCAGGAGCTGCCTAGGCCCAAAAAGGCTGCTATTTTACCATTTCAGGGAGGATTTAAAATGGATACAGCTGTATATGCATTTTATGCTACTTTTTCGTTTGTTTGTTCGTGTATTTTTTTGATCGCATGTGGATTGGGTTTGTATTCCCTGTACCTGACCAGCAAGGGTGAAGTACCCCCCGAAGAAAGAAAGAAAAATCTCTCCTTCCTATACAACAGAAAGGTTGGAATAGCATTTATCATTGGAGGGATATTGTTTGGCATCTGCGGTTACAGGATGTCTCCTACCGCCGTTGCAGAAAGAATGGGCATTAGCCTCGAGGAAGAACATCATGCCAAAGAGGTTGCCCATGAGAAGGCAGCACATGAAGGCGTAAAGCACGAGGCTGCAAAGAAGGAAGAGGCCAAGCATGCAGTTGAGCACAAGGCTGTAGAGCATAAGAAGGAAGCCAAGGTTGCCAAGGTAGAGAAGGTCGCTGAGAAAAAAGAGGCTCCTGCTGAAAAGACCGAGTCAGAAAAGGCAACAAAGGAAGAGCAAACAAAGGTTGAAGCAGTTGCTCTGAGAAAGGCTGCTGGCTGGACCAAGACCGAGCTTGCCCTCAAGAAAACCATTGCAGTCCTGCAAGAGCAGCTTAAGGCGGCTAAGGAGCAGCTCAAGGAAAAGAGCGCAGCATTCTCAAGCGTAAGCGAAGAGCTTGCCAAGCTCAAAGCTGCACTCGAGGCAGCAAAGAAGGAAAATGAACAGCTCAAGATGGCTGCTGGTAAAGAGGCTGAACTCCAGAAGCAGATCGAAAACCTCCAGAAGGAGAATGCCAAGCTGAAGGAGCAGATAGCCGCACTGGAGAAGGCCAAGGCAGATTTGGCAAAGGAACTCGAAAGCTACAAATCTGGTTCTCAGGCCCTCAAGAAGGCCATGGATGAGAACAAGGCCCTCAAGGCCAAAATTGCCACCATGGAGAGCGAACTGGCCAAAAATGCCAGCATGATAGAGGAAGCTCAAAAGCGTGTAGCTGCCCTGGAGGCCAAGCTGAAGGAAGCAACTGCAAAGCTTGCAAAGGTTGAGCAGGAGAGAGACAGCCTCAAGGCACAGCTACAGCAGGCACAGGCAAAGGTTAAGGAACTAGAGGCCAAGGTTGCTGCCCTTCAGAAGGAAAAGGCCCAGATGGAGGCAACAGTGGGCCAGGCCTCTCAGGTAGTTGCCAAGGTAAAGGCAGATGAGGCAAAGATTAAGCAGCTTACCAGCGAGATTGCTTCCCTGAAGGCTGCACTCTCCAAGGCACAGGCAACAGTTGCAGAGCTTCAGGCCAAGTATGAGCAGGCTGCCAAAGAGGCTGCCGACTTGAGAGCCAAGAATCAGAACCTTGAGCAAAGCCTCAAGTCCCTGACTGATTCACTCGATATGAAGATCGTTGAGCTCACAGAGCTCAAGTCCAAGTATGGCCTCCTGAAGGATCAGGCCAAGATCAGAGACGAAAAGATTAGACGCCTCATGGATGCCAACAAGGCAATGGAGGATAGGATTTCCTTCTACAACACCAGGATTCGCACCCTTGAGGCCGAGATCAAGGCAAAGGACGACATTATCAGAAAGCTGCAGGAGCAGCTTGCCAATCAGTCCGCTGGCACAGTTCTGGCCCCTGCTGCAGTGGCAACCCCTGCACCAGCTCCCAAGGCAGTAGAGGAGAAGGCCCCTGCCGCTCCT
>JAADCZ010000051.1 GCA_013154175.1 Thermodesulfobacteriota bacterium | reverse complement strand
TGATCGGCGAGGTGCTCGAGGTCATGGTCACCCTGGCCCGCGAGGGCATGACCATGGTGGTGGTGACCCATGAGATGGGCTTTGCCCGCGAAGTCGCGGATCAGGTGGTGTTCATGGACCAGGGCGCCATCATCGAGCAGGCGCCGCCCGATGTTTTCTTTGATAATCCCACCCACGCCCGCACCCAGCTTTTTCTGGAACAGATTCTCTGAATCGCTCTCTCCCACCAGCTCATCCTGATCGCTCCTCCCTGTTGCCGCTTTTTTTTTAAGGCGGGCAGGGAGCATTCACGTTTTTATTAGGTATCAGGTGAACGGTTACGCTATACTCTCTACAGAGAATGCAGGTTCAACCGATGTGGAGAGAACAGGGCGTGGATGTTTATATTGCACGACAACCCATTTTTACCCGTCATAAAAAAGTCTATGGCTATGAGCTTCTTTTCCGGGAATCCATGGGAGAGAAGCTGGGCCAGGTAACAGGGGAACGGGCCACGACCAGTGTCCTGTCCAGCGTCTTTCTCACTGAAGGAATTGAAAAAATTTCCGACAACAAGCCCTGTTTCATCAATTTTACCCAGTGGCTTCTGGGCCAGAACATAGCCGACGTTTTTCCCAAAAATAAAATCGTTGTTGAAATCCTTGAGGATGTCAATCCCACCGACAAGGTTGTCCAGGCGTGCCGTTCACTGTCGGAAAAGGGGTACCTGATCGCCCTGGATGATTTTGTCTACGAAAAAAAGTTGACCCCGCTGATTGAGCTGGCCGATATTATCAAGGTGGATTTTCGTCTGTCCAGCATCGCGGAGATCGAGCGCATGCTGTACCAGCTCTCCCGCTATTCTCTCAAGTTTCTTGCCGAAAAGATTGAAACCCATGCAGAGTTTGAAAAGGCCATGAAGCTGGGTTTTTCCTATTTTCAGGGCTATTTTTTCTGCAAGCCGCAGACACTCCGTATTCGAGAGGTGGCGTCGGTCAAGGTCAATATGATCAACCTGCTGGCCGAGGTCAACCGGCGCACAACCACGGTAGAGCGGCTGGATGCCATTATTTCCCGTGATCTGGGATTGAGTTACAAGCTGCTGCGTTATATCAACTCCGCCTATTATTACCTGTTGCACGAGGTGACCAGTGTCCGGCAGGCGATCATATATCTCGGTGTGAAGGAGATGCGCCGCTTTGTCACCCTGGTGATTATTTCGGAGTTGGCCTCGGAAAAACCTGAAGAGCTTGTCCGTCTCTCCATTATACGGGGCCGTTTCTGTGAACTGCTTGCCCAATATGCCACTCCCCAGCTCGATGAAGCAGAGCTGTTCCTGGTTGGTCTGTTTTCGCTTCTTGATGCACTTCTCGATACCTCCATGAAAGAAATCGTGGAATCGCTTCCCTTGAGCAGGGAGGTCTGCCAGGCTCTGGTGGAGCGCCGGGGTACCCTTTTTCCCTATCTGCGTCTGGTTACGGCCTATGAACAGCAGCAACGGGCCATTTGTCTGAAAACATGCCGGGAACTGGACATTCCCCCCGCTGACCTGGCCGGCCATTATCTCAAGGCGGTGGAACTGGCTGATCGGGTTGTGGGAAACCGCCCAACCTGAGCAGCCGTCTCTGCGTATACTCCATGTCCTATCTACAGGTAACACCGGACTTGTTTATTCATCGTTCTGAACTCTCGTTTTCCTTTTCCAGAAGCAGTGGGGCTGGCGGGCAGAACGTCAACAAGGTGAACAGCCGGGTGACGTTGTCCTTTGACGTACGCGGTTCAGCCAGTCTGAGTGATAAGCAGAGACTGTTGATCCTTGAACGTCTTGGCCACCGTATCAACCGGCATGGCGTGCTCCGGATCAGCTCCGATGTACACAGGAAGCAGGAGGCAAACCGCAGGGAGGTTATCGAACGATTTGTAACGGTGTTGCAGAGGGCGATCCATGTTGACCGGCCAAGGAAAAAGACGAGGGTGCCGGCCCGGGAGCGGAAGCGTCGCCTGCAATGGAAGAAGCAGCGCAGCAGGATCAAGAAGCTGCGTTCGAGGAAGATAGATCCCGAGTAGGCGTTTGCGGTCCGGCTTCCACGGCAATGAAATTCAGGGTGGTGTGCACGGTAAACAGGGGGAAGAACAGGGCCATGAGCAGGATATTCAGGATTGGTATAAGGGAGATCAGGGCCGGCAGCAGACCAAGGCGGATGGCCCTGTCCTTGTGCTGTCTGATCCAGGCGATTTTCCGGCCCAAGCTCCAGTGCCTGTTCGAGGCTGGATAGTCAATAAACATCAGGGCCGAGTAAAAGGCATAGAGCAGAAAGACCAGCCCCTGGCCGGCCACAGGGACAAAGTTGATTATCAGGGCCACCACGGTGACCAGCAATCCGACCAGACCGATTTTGCACCCTTCAAGCAGGTCAATCAGAATAGTGCGCAGGCCAGGGCGTGTTTCTAAGGAAAGGCGATTTCCCAGGTATGTCTTTTCCGTGGCCGATGCCAGGAAAACGTAGCCAGGACTGGTACAGCAATAGGCAACCAGGAAGGCGAGGTAAAAAGCAGTGATCCTGGAAATGGCCAGAAAGAGATACCTGGCCACGATCCATCCCTTGCCCAGCACCCAGCCGATCCAGCCGCCATGTTCCGGCGGATGCTGAAAGAATGGCGCGGTCCAGGCATCGACAAGATGGATCGCTTCCAGGTAACCCAGCCAGGTCAGCATGCCGGTCAACAGTATCAGCAGCAGACTCCAGCCGATCAGGCGTGGACTCTTGAGCAGAAATCCCAGGGCGCGTGGCAGCGAGATCCAGGGAGCGGCTGAACCGGGAATAGTGTCGGGGCGGGTTGGTCTGGTCATTACTTCCACTCTGCACAGTTCTTTTTTGTCTCCACGTTGAAGAGAGGGTGCAGGAGAGGAAGATACACGGAAGAGGGGAGGTGATCAAGGAGTTCCCCAGTCTTCCTTTGCCTGTGCCTGTTCAGCGGGACGAGATGCCTGAGCAGGCTTGCCGGTCAGGCAGCCCTGGCCTTTCGCCAGCCTTCTTCCTTGAGCCGTTCTACCCGCTCGATGTTCCACCTGCTTATTTCCTGGAGATACTGGCGTGGATCGCGTTGCTGGAGTTTCATGATTTCAGCACGTTCCGCAAGGATATCCTCTTTTTCCCCCGGATACATTTCCAGCCAGCATGCATAGCCGGTATCAAAAAGGAAGCCCGGCCGGATCTGTTTTCTGTCAAGCAGCAGTTTGGAACTGAGAAGAAATCTGGCCAGATCCATATCGTATTCAATGATCCAGCCATTGTCCGTGATCATGGTGTCTGGATTCAGGTCAACACCTGCAGAGCAGGCAGGGCAGTACAGGTTTTCAATGACCTCGGGACTGAGCACGTTATCACGTAAGTGAAACTGGGCGTCTTTACGTCCGCAATGGCAAGTTTTTCGTATTTCCTGGCACATGATAATCCTATAATGTGGAATTGGTAAGATTCTTAAGATAATGATTCTTATTCATATAAGATTTTAACTCTCATTGCAATATTTTTTATTTTTGAAAGGGCAAAGAGGGAGAGTTAACCATAAATTTCATTACATAGGGAAGTGCGCGCAGAGAGCAAGGCGGATTTCACGTGCATGTTCCCATGTAGTTGATCGATACCCGCTCATGGGTACAACTGGCGAGGCATTGCGAAGGAGAGGTGTCTTGGCAAAAGCCCTGTCATGCCCGGGCGATGACAGGCACAATGTGGTGTATATAGCTTCCTTTCGCGTGACGCTTAACAGGGTAAAGTGCCAATAAAGTTTGCCGGAAATGGGTCACAGTAGTATACTGATAGTTGAAGGTGGGGCTACATCTGGTATGTCAGCAGAAAATTCTGAAGAAGTGCCGTCCGGGAGCAGGCCGGGGCGCGAGTAATGTGCAAAAAGAAAAAATAGCGTCGCATTTTTCCGACGCATAGTCGGGCAGGGTTAAGAGGATCTGCAGTAATGAATGAGGCGGCATTCATTTTTAATAGTGGTTCAGGGTGGTTCTGTCGTTTTTGAGAAAAATTCGCTTCTTGGAACCAGTTGCAACTCCGTGTTTTCTGACTCTCTATCAATTATTTTGAATGGAAGAAAAATAAAAATAGATTTTTTTTTCCAGGAAGAGTTTTGTAGTCTGCTTTTCCGGATAAAGAGTGACATTGATTCAATGGGTTATATGCCACACACTGTGGTATTTGCGTGTTTTTCGACAGGTGCGCAACAAAAAGAAATTCTTGACAGTTTTGAAACAACAAGAGTATGAAGATTCATCGAATTGTTTTCATTGACATATTGTCGCTAAAAACAGTCGAAAGCATTCCCGGAGAGTGAACAACGTTCAAAATCAACCAACGATTTTTAGGGCGTGGGAAGCAGTAGAGGTAACCCTGAAACGTGGAAAGCAATGAGCTCTTTGCGTGAACAACAAGAGGAAGGTTATGAAAAAAACTGTGTACAGTATTTGTGGTATGTGTGCTGTTCGTTGTCCGGTTTCTGTAACCGTTGAAGGCGGCGAACCTGTCTGGATTGAGGGAAACAGCAATGATGGCGGCATGCAGGAAAGCCTGTGCGCCAAAGGTGGGGCAACAATTGCCCAGCGCCATGATTCGCAGCGTCCCAGCAAGCCGTTGATTCGCACGGGCGAACGTGGCGAAGGACAGTGGCGTGAGGCCACGTGGGATGAGGCTTTTGATTATATAGCTGATAAATTGAAAGCGATCATTGCCAAAGATGGTGGTCGCTCGATCATGCTTTCAGATCGCGGCGGTCCTTTTGCCGATCTGCGCAAGGCCTTTGTCAAGGCCTTGGGGTCTCCCAACTACATCAACCACGACTGTACCTGTGGCCGTAATGTGAATCATGCCTCCAAGTCGGTTTATGGACTTGGCCGGAAGGGGTTTGCTTACGACCTGAAAAATGCCAAGCACATCGTTCTCTTTGGCCGGAATATTACCGAGTCACTGAAGGTGAAGGAAGCGAAGAGCTTCCTGAAGGGAATTAAGAATGGCGCGCGGGTTACCTATGTTGATCCCCGGGTCACCAATACCACTGGCAAGGCAAGCCGCTACTGGCAGATCAAGCCCGGAACCGATTATGCTCTGCTGCTCGGCATCACCCATTATATTGTCAAAAAGGAGTATTATGACAAAGAGTTTGTCAAAAAATGGGTGACCGGCATTACCAAGCTGAAAACCTTCCTCAAGCCATATACTCCTGAATGGGCTGAAAAGGAAACCGGCATTCCCGCCGATGAGATTATCGCCTTCTGTGAAGAGATCAATCAGGATCGGCCCAGTGTTGTTTTTCATCCCGGCTGGATGCTTTCCCGCTACAGCGATTCCTTTTATTCTTCCCGTATGCTCCATATTCTCAATGCCTTGATGGGATCCATTGAGATGAAGGGCGGGCTGATCTATCCCAAGACGCCTAAGGATGCGGGTTCTGCCGGGCTGAAAAGCCTTGGTGCCAATATTCCTGAGCCGGAGGAGAAGGAACGCGCCGATGGTTGCGGCACAAGGTATCCCCAGTTTGACAAGGGTGCTGGTATGCTGCAGCTGGCATATGAGGCCATTGAGACCGGCAAGCCCTATCCGATGAAGGCCTATTTTGTCCATCGTCATAACCCGCTTATTGCTTTGCCGGATACCGAGGAACAGAAGCGCATCCTGAACAAGCTTGATCTGATAGTGGTCACTGATGTGTATTTCAGCGAGATTGCCTGGTTTGCCGATGTGCTCCTGCCCGAGTCGACATATATAGAGCGTGATTCCATTCTGCGGACCGAAAAGGGCCCCAAACCTGGATTTGGCCGGCGGCAGAAATGCGTGGAACCGATGAACGATACAAGGGCAGGGTGGGAGATTTACACCGAGCTTGCCAAACGGATGGGTAAGGGTGAGTACTTCCCCTATGAAACCATTGAGGATATCTGGAACTATCAGCTGCAGGATACCAATGTCAAGATCGAGGATTTTGACGAGAAGGGTTTTGTCAAACTGTGCAGTGAACCGATCATGTATGATCGCGACAAACTGAAATTTGGCACTGAATCCGGTAAGATTGAACTGGTCAATAAGAAATGGGAGGCCATGGGCATTGAATCCTTCAAGCCGTATGAGCCGCCCGTTGCGCCTCCGGAAGGAAGCTTCAGGCTTATCTTTGGCCGTTGCGGCTATCAGGCGCATGGCATGCATCATAATAATCCGATTCTTTCCCAGCTTCTGGGTTCCAACAAGTTGTGGATCAACAGCCAGGTTGCCAAAAAGCTTGGCATCAGCGATGGCGCCAAGGTTGAGGTCGCGGCTGGCGATACCAGTGGTACAATCGAGGCCAAGGTGACCGATTTTATTCACCCCGAGGCAGTGTTCATGCTGCATGGATTTGGTAAAGATATACCTGCTCAGGAGCGGGCCTTTGGCAAGGGACTTGCCGACCAGGTCTTTATGAAGGGGAAATTGAAAGAGTGGGATAAGGCCGGCGGCGGTCTTAACCTCATGGAAAGTTTCGTGACCGTTA
>JAADCZ010000097.1 GCA_013154175.1 Thermodesulfobacteriota bacterium | reverse complement strand
GGCTCAACGCCCTGATCGGTTATAAAGATCTTTGATCCAGGGTACTCAACCCTGTGGCCCAAAAGGGAGATTGCAGTTACAGAACTGGCAAGGTTCTGGGCATTGACCATACTTTCAAGGGCGTCATTATTCTTGTACATAAGGTCCACCATGTTGAACTGTGCCACCTGAGAGGCCATATCTGCACTTTCCATTGGATTCATCGGGTCTTGGTACTGGAGCTGTGTGACAAATAGCTCCATGAAATCATCTTTTGAAAGAGATGCGTGTTCTTCCCTTGTTTCATACTCAATTTGGTCAAGAACGCTGTCTGCACTGGTTGTCGAGGTCAAGGAAGTTGCTGTAACAGACATGGTTTTCTCCTTATGCGATTACATGCACACCCTGGTCACTTATTCCAGTAGGGGTGTTTATGGATTCATCATCCGAGTCCAAGGTTTCACGCCACATGCTGGTCATGCCAAAGGGTGTAAGTTGATCCTGTTGATTTCCAGACCACTGGGTGAAACCGCCACTGATATCAACATTTACTTGGGCCGTTGAAAAACCATTATGGGCAAGACTATCCTTCAGGTTTTGTAAATTTGCCTCTAAAATGTGTCTGGTTTCTGGATGGTCAGCCACAAAACTTGCCTGAACATGGTTGTTGTGTGACACAGTAATACTCACCTTGACGGTTCCAAGCTCTGGTGGATTAAGGTGCAATACCGCCCTGTTCTTGTTCATTTTAAGGGCCTGGCTTATACCTTCATTAACTTGTGAGGTTACGAGATCGCCAAATTTCTGCTCTGTGATAGAGTCGGTGGTTGCCTGCAAGGTAGTGGATGATGTGGTGCCAACCATTGTCTGGTCCGTTCCGGTATCAGCAAAGGGATTGTAGTTTTCATCTGCGCTTTGCTGATCTGCTGTGTCTGCATCAAGGCCCTGGTTAAAATCTATGGTTAGTACGTCGTCAGCAGAAGTCTGAATGATCTGGGTGTTGGTCTGTGCATCAACGGTGCCAGTTGTCGTGTTTAAGTCGTTGTTCTTAAAGAAGTCAGAGGAAAGATGAACCGTCTTCAAGCTAAGTTCGCTTCCATCCTTTTTGTGTATGGTTGCCTGGGTCATTCTGATGATTGATGAATCATCTGAGTTCAGGGTCGCAGCATCGATGGCACTCTGGTCGAGCAATTGATCCGACGTAAGTTTAGTGTCTCCAGACCAAGAATATTTGAGCTCTTTGACATCCAGCTCCCCATTCTGGTCGTAGGAAAGTGTGAGAAGACGCAGATCCACCAGGTCATCGTTGGTAGAGGCCTCTTGAGCGATATTTTGTACATCAGCCACCTGGTATGTGGTTTCAGTGGAATCCTGAACAGATGCAGTGTCATCCTGCGTGCCTAGATTTTCCATAATTTCAGATAGATCCTGACTTGTGTTTTGGATCAGGACAGATGTCTCTGAAGTGTCGGCTTCTGCTCCTGCATCTGGAATCAGTTCTCCTTCGAGGTCGATGCCAGGTGCGAGGGACGAAGTGTTGATAAAGGCGTCTTCCTCTGTGCCGGAAACAGATGGATCTGTCACAGGGGTTTCAATGTCAAGGGGAGATGTTTCCTGGATGAGCTGACTTGTTACGGAGGTATCCACAGTTGGCTCCTGCGTAATCAGGCCAGTCAGTTCACTGTCTGTCAGTTGGGGTTCAGCTGCCTGTGTGTTGCCTGTAAGAGCCTGAAATATGGAAAGGATCATTTGCAATTCGGAAATGAACCCATTTGTCCAGTTTGAAGAATCCTGTTGGTCGAGGGCACTCATCTTCGTACCATCTGCGGTATCCGTAAGGGAGAGTTCCTGGCCTGTGTCAAGGCCTGTCGGGACCTCTTCCTGCCCAGCGTTTCCAAACATTATATTCAACAGGTCGAAGAGTTCCTTGAGCATGCTGGTATCTTCCTGGGCCTGTGGGGTTTCAGGGTTTTCAACAGGCAGCTGTGGGGCCGCGTCTGCCATTTCCGCTTCTGTCAAATAGTTTTGGAAGCTTTGGGTCTCGGTCTGACTAACAGGAGCAGCAATATTTTCTCCTAAAGACGTTGGACTTCCTGGAAAAAGATTTTGGATTGCAACTGCTGTCATTGGTTTCTCCTGCTTGATTTTTAATTCCTCGTAAATGCACCTCCATTGTTGCAAGTGGCGTACCTCCACACCATCGTTCCTTTTCCCCCCTAAAATGCAGCCGTTTGGGGCCTTTAAACCAGTGAGAATTTGATGTCTCAAAGGGCGAAATGGAAATTGTTGCCCACAACTGGGCAACTACTGCCACTTTGAGTTGACAACGACCGACCCTTCTATTTTGTTTACCAGCGAACAAAATGCGCATTTGTTACGTTTTTTGTCACTGAATTTCTCATTGGTGGTCATATGAACAGTGAAGAGCTCATAAAAACGTTCATGCAGGAAGCTCTGGACACCCTTCGTAACAGTGTCTCAGGGCAGATAAGTGAAATCGAGGCAGTGGCTTCGGCCATCGTTAAGTCCTTGCGCCAGGGCGGCAAGGTGCTTCTTTGCGGAAATGGAGGAAGTGCTGCAGACAGCCAGCATATAGCAGCAGAATTTGTAAACAGGTTTCGTATGGAAAGACGCCCCCTGCCAGCCATTGCCCTTACGACGGATACATCCATCCTGACGGCAATTGCCAATGACTATTCCTATGAAGAGGTCTTTTCCAAACAGGTGGCTGCCCTTGGCTCGAGGGGTGACGTCCTCATTGGAATATCCACAAGTGGCTCCTCTGGAAATGTGGTAAGTGCCCTTGAAACAGCCAGGAAAATGGGGCTGGTAACAGTTGGTTTTACAGGTGCCAGGGGAGAGAAAATGGAAGGTTTGTGTGACCTGTTGCTCAGGGCAAGCACGAACGACACGCCTAGGATTCAGGAGTTTCATATATTCGTGGCCCATGTAATCTGCGACCTGGTTGAAAGGAGCATGTTTGAATAATGTCGTACCCCAAGCCCTTTTCCTTTGACAGGCTAGAAACCTATTCCCTCTTTGACAGGCCCAGCAAGGTTGGGGTGGATGATCTGTGCAAGCCTCCAAAGCCAGGCATGTCCGTAAGGGATTTTCTGGCTTCCCTTCCAAATATATTGGCTGCAGGGGATGTGATGGAGGTTGCCACTAGATGGGCCAAGGCGGTCGAAGGTTCCCGGCCGGTAATTTTTGCCATGGGAGCCCATGTCATCAAGGTCGGTTTGACCCCGCTCTTAATCGACCTCATGGACAGGGGCATGGTCTCGGCCTTTGCCTTGAATGGTGCAGGAATAATTCATGATTCCGAGCTGGCCATGGCAGGAAAAACCTCGGAAGATGTGGCAGCCGTTTTGGGTTCAGGCAAGTTTGGGGCTGCCAAGGAGACGGGCGAGTTTCTAAACAGTGCCATCAGCTTTGCAGCCCAAGAAGGAATCGGCCTTGGCCAGGCTGTTGGAAAGCGGCTCTTGCAAGAAGATTTTCCCTATAATGACTACAGTTTGCTTGCCCAGGCGGCTCGTAGAGACATACCCGTCACAGTGCATGTAGCCATCGGGACGGATATCATTCATATACATCCCCAGGCCGACGGAGCCAAGATAGGTAATGCAACCCACCATGATTTCAAGATATTTTGTTCCCTTGTAGCAGGACTTCAAGATGGTGTATATTTCAATATCGGTTCCGCTGTGTTGCTTCCAGAGGTATTCTTGAAGGCACTTACAGCCGTAAGGAACCTGGGACACGCCGTTAATAGGTTTACCACAGTCAATCTAGATTTCATTCGGCACTATCGGCCCTTGACCAACGTGGTGAACAGGCCTACCTTGGAAGGCGGAAAGGGATTCAGCCTTACTGGGCATCACGAGATTATGCTGCCGCTTCTTGCTGCAGCGGCAATGGAACAACTTAACTAGCGGAGGATTAGTTCAGATGCCAATTTATGAATATGTTTGTAAGTCGTGTGGCGAAGAGTTTGAACAGCTGGTTTTCAGCTCTGACAAGGTGATAAAGTGCCGGAAGTGCGGTTCCACGGACACAGTTAAGAAGATGTCCATGTTTGCCATGAAGACAGGCAGTGGTTTCAGGGGTACTGGCAAAAAGGCAGCATCTGGCGGTTGTGCAGGCTGTACCAGCACCAACTGTAGTTCCTGCGGTGGCTAACAGGAGAGTATAAATGAAAGATAGGCTCGTACTGGCCACCAGAAAGAGCAAGCTTGCCCTGGCCCAGAGTACCTGGGTAAAAAATCAACTGGAACAGAAATGGCCTGGTTGTAAGGTGGAACTGTTGAAGGTGACCACCAAGGGGGACAAGATATTGGACGTTCCCCTTGCCAAGGTGGGGGGCAAGGGCTTGTTCGTCAAGGAGATAGAAGAGGCCATGCTCGATGGCAGGGCAGATCTTGCCGTTCACAGCCTGAAGGATGTCCCCACTGAGATCCCAGAGGGGCTCGAGGTCAGCATTTTCCCAAAGCGAGAGGACTTCCGCGATGCCTTTATAAGTAGAAGCGGAGGGTGTTTGGCCGATTTGCCTCAAGGGGCCAAGGTGGGAACGAGCAGTCTCAGGCGCATGGCACAACTCAGAATCCTTCGCTCAGACCTTCAGATAGAATCTCTTCGTGGAAACCTCGATACACGACTAAGGAAACTGGATGAGGGAAATTTCGATGCAATCATCCTGGCTGCTGCCGGTCTAAATCGGCTAGGCCTGTCAGACAGGATATCCTGTCTGCTGTCTACCGATGTCATGATTCCTGCCATAGGCCAGGGAGCCCTGGGAATAGAGTTTCGCAGTGATGACGAAGATACCAGGCAAATGCTCAAGACCCTCCATCACCAGGAAACGGCCATTTGCGTAGAGGCCGAGCGGGCCTTCTTGGAGACCCTGGAGGGAGGGTGCCAGGTGCCCATTGGAGCTGTTGCGAGGTTGGATGGCCAGACCTTGTACATGGAGGGAATTGTGGCTGATGAGCAAGGAAAGCGAGTGATAAGGCAGAGTGCTAAAGGTGCTGCGTCGGAGGCTAGGTCTTTGGGGCAAAGTCTTGCAAAGACCATTCTGGACCTTGGTGGAAGAGAGATTTTAGAGGAAGTTTACAGTGCAAACTGAAAAAAAGGGCAAGGTCTATCTGGTGGGGGCCGGTCCAGGGGACCCTGGGCTGCTGACCCTCAGGGGCAAGGAACTTATTGAAAAGGCAGAGGTAATCATCTACGACAGGCTGGCCTCTCCAAGGATAATGGAGTTTGCCAACCCAGATGCAGAGAAGATATACGTTGGCAAAAGGGTTGGAAAGCATGTGGCCAACCAGCAAGAGATAAATGATCTCATCCTTCAAAAGGCCAAGGAAGGAAAGAGGGTAGTGAGGCTCAAGGGGGGCGACCCTTTCATTTTTGGCAGAGGTGGAGAAGAGGCCCAGATTCTTGCCTCCCACGGCATTCCCTTCGAGATAGTTCCTGGTGTTACCTCAGCCATTGCCGTTCCCGCATACGCTGGTATTCCACTGACCCACAGGTCCTATACAGCCTCGGTGGCCTTTATAACGGGTCACAGGCGTTTCGATACCAAGGAAGCAGATGTGGACTGGGAGGGCCTGGCCAAGGGAGTTGGAACCCTGGTCTTTCTCATGGGAATGACCAATCTTCCAAATATAGTGGATAATCTGATACGTTTTGGCAGGTCCCCAGACACGCCGGTGGCAATTATCAGATGGGGAACAACCCCTTTGCAAGAATCCCTTACAGGCACGCTTTCAGACATTGTTTCCAAGGTCAAGGAGGCCGGTTTCAGGCCACCTGCCATTATTGTTGTCGGCGATGTGTGCAAGGTTAGGGAAGACCTCAATTGGTTTGAAAAGCAACCGCTTCTTGGCAAAAAGGTCCTTGTGACAAGGACCCGGCAGCAGGCAAGCGAGCTGGTGCGTCTGCTTGAGCGCAAGGGAGCAGGTTGTATCGAATGCCCCACGATCGAGGTTCGCCAGGTGGAAGATCTGAGCATTTTGGATGATGCCATCAAAAATGCATCCAACTTCGACTGGATAATCTTTACCAGCCCAAATGCCGTAAAATTTTTCTTTTTGAGGGTGGATCAGCTTGGCATGGACGTTCGGGCACTGGGAAACGCCAAGATAGCCACTGTTGGCTCGAGCACGGCCAAGGCCCTGGAGCAGCATCACATCAGGGTGGATGCAGTGCCTGATGATTTCAGGGCCGAAGGGTTGCTTGAGTTTTTTTCAAAGAAGGACATGACTGGCAAGAAGGTCCTGATACCCAGGGCAGTGAAGGCCAGGGAGATACTTCCAGAAGGTCTCAGAGAAATGGGAGCAGAGGTGGTTGTTGCTCCTGCCTATGAGACTGTTCCGCCCCAGGTGGCACCTCAGACCCTTGAGCTTCTGGAAGATGAAAAAATTGACGTTGTGACCTTTACCAGCTCGTCAACAGTGAATAACTTTTTTAAGGCAGTGCCGGAACATTTGGTCAAAAAGGTGATGGATCAGGCAAAGATTGCCTGTATAGGTCCTGTGACGGCCAAGACTGCAGAGAAGCGGGGGTTGAAGGTAGATATTCTGCCAGAGAAATCTACCATCCCCAGCATGGTGGAGGCCATAGAGAAGAGTTTCTCCCAGGAGACTTGACGCCAAAGCTACCTACATGACTATCTATTGTGCTCAACCGGATCCCCCAGAACTTGCAACCGTCCTGTCAAGGATTCGCAAGAAGAAGGAGGATTACGAGAGGTACAATTTCACAGCCACTCAAGGGCGCGCCCTTCGGGCATTCTTTGATTTGGCCCAGGAGTTCGAAACCCTGGACAACTTCTACCGTATTGCCGTCTTTGTGCCCAAAATATTCATGGACTTTGACTCCTGCCTTTATCTCGTGGATTCCGAGACAAGCCAGCTGAAAAGGGTATGTGATTCCCTCAACGCCTTGGGTGTATGTGGAATGGACCCACCAGAGGGGGTTCGCGTCTCGTCTGAACCCTATGAGCACGGTGATTCCTTCTTTGCTCCAATACGGGGTAACAAGAGACTGTTTGCTGCAAAGGTGATTGCCAGGGCAACAGATGTGATAGGCATGTTCGAGGTCTTTCCAAAGGCCCACCTTACAGACAAGGACAAACTCTTCTTTGAAAAATATGCCAATCGTATTGGCTACAATCTCCATTACAAGTTGCTTGCCAGACAGAATGAGGAACACATCAAATTCATAAATACGTTGGTTGCGGATATTGAGCACAACGTCATTGCCCCCAACATCAAATATAAATACTTCCTCAAGCTGATAGATAAGAAGATAAAGGAATTGGACTCTATAATGGGGCTCTTACGTCAACATCTTGTTGATGCCGAAACATGCAACTGTCCAAAGATAAAACAGGCAGAAGAGGTGGAAAGGCGGCTTGAGAGTGCAGTTGGCGATCTTCGTTCATACTATCAGGACATGAAAAAACATTTTGAAAATACTAGCCTTTTCCTCGAAAGTCTCTTGCGCAGGGAGCACTTTCAAAAGGGCGAGCTGGTTTTGAGAAGGCGTAGCTGCAACTTCCGGAAGGAGGTAATTGAGCCCCAGCTTGAACGGTATAAGGATCGTCTGGCAAGGCGTGGTATCACCATCGATAATCAGCTCGGTGGAGTGCCAGACGAGGATTTTCCCCTTGCTGTGGACATTGGCCTAATCTCCCAGGTGTATGCCAACCTCTTTTCCAATGCTGAAAAATATTGCCAGGAAGTTACAGACGAAAATGGAAACCGGATAAAGTTCATGGCCTATGGAAGGCAAGTTTTACCGGATTATTTTGGGCCAGGGCAAGATGGAATCAAATTCAATGTATTTACCACGGGGCCCCATCTAAGCCCTGAGGATGCCGAGCGGATTTTTGATGAGGGTTTTCGAGCCAGTGATACAGCCGATTCCAGGCCTGGAACCGGGCATGGATTGCATTTTGTGAAAAAGATAGTTGAGGTTCATGGAGGTGTGGTAGGTTACGAACCAGTTCCACTTGGAAATAATTTTTATTTTATTTTACCTCTAAAAAAAGAAATTTCTTAATTTTTGCCCCAGAAAAAACAAAATTTTCATTGATTTTTGATGCAAAGTGAATAGATAATTTAATTACCGTGCTAAAAAATACGTCTTGACAAAATTTGTAACAGGTAGTTTAACAAAAAAGTAGATATTTCAGGAGGTTGTTAAAAACGTAACAAAGGAGGGATTATGCAAAAGGGACTGATTACACAGAGAAATTTTGGGCTTCTGCTTTTGTCCTTGCTGTTTTTTATAACAGCATCCGCAGCAGCCTTTGCTGGTGGAGTACCACCAAACCAGGAGTTGGCCGACCTGAAGGCCCAGGTTAGGGCACTCACCCAAAGAATCAAGCAGCTAGAATCACAGCAGAAGACAGCACCATGTCCATGCCCTGATACTAGTGCGCTGGAGCAAAAGGTGCAGGCCCTGGATAAGTGGAAGGCCAACAGGAGCAACTTCAACGTTTCATGGAAGAATGGTTTCCGCATCAAGTATCACAATCCACAGAACAACAATGAGTATCTCATGAGGCTGCGTGCCGGAATCCAGATGAGGTACACCTATGTTTCTGTTGATGATGACATTGCAGGTGCAACTGAGAACTTCAGTTCATTCACCATGCGTCGTCTGCGTCTCTTTGTAGACGGTTATGCCCCCAACAAGGACTGGAAGTACTTCATGCACATCCAGCTCGAACCCCAGGGCAAGGTTCACACACACGATGCCTTTATCGTATGGCGTAAGTACAAGTATGCCCGTGTTCAGTTTGGTCGTATGAAGATTCCTTACTCCATTGAGTACTGGCAGAGTGGATTTGCCCAGAATGGCGCTGACCGTACCATCTTTACTGGTGACTCAGAGATGGATAAGGATAAGTTCGGTAACCGCACCTATGACATCCCTGGCTACAATGCCAGACTAAGAGTTGGTAGCCATCTTGATAGTGTCACCGAATTCCCAGAAGGTGGTATGCTGCTTTACAGGTCACAGGGTTTCAACATAAATGGTGACCTTGATCTTTTTAACCAGAAACAGTTCTTGGTTTATTGGGCAGGTATTTATAATGGCCGCGACACCCAGGGAACCGCAAACTTTGACGATCAGATGCTTTATGTAGGTAGGATTGGTATCAACTTCCTGCCTGGCTCTGATCCAACTGGTCCCATGGGGCCAAAGGGCTTCAAGCACTATTTCGTACAGGGTGACTATGCATACAACACCAAGCCTCTTGCAGCCTTGATCCTTGGAGCATTCAACTGGAAAAACAAGGTCAAAAACGTATATGATCCTCGCAACCAGAGTGGCAGTGTAGGAACCAAGACTGCATACTCCCACGACATCAACAACTACGGTGGCGATGTTGCCTTGCTCTTCAGGTATCTCGGATTCTCCGCAGACCTGGAAGCTGGTTGGGAAGAGTTCCAGCAGGCTCCTGACAAGAACAGCCCCTACAGCTACAACTGGGATCGCTGGGGCGCCAGGGCTAACCTGGGTTACTTCCTGGTTCCAAAGAAGTGGGAAGTCACAGTTAAGTACGCATACCTCAAGAGGTTGGATCAGAACAACCTGGAAAACAGCTTGGCAAGTGGTCTTGGTCTCGTAAAAATGTCTGATGACGACGGCTACGCTGTTGAAAAAGATATGCATCAGATCCGTGCTGGTATCAACTACTATCTCCATGGCTTCAATCAGTACATCAGTGCTGAGGTTGGATTGTTCCACAGGAACTTCTACAAGATTAGCCAGGACGAGGCTGATGCCCTTGGATTCACCGGTAAGCTTGCCAAGGATCCAAAGGATCAGGATGACATCAGGTTCAGGATTCAGTACCAGCACTTCTTCTAATAGAAGCCTTTTAATCTGACTAATTGCGGCCCTGTCTTTTGACAGGGCCTTTTTTGTTGTCTCTTCAGGTATTGACAAGGTTTAGTTTCGTGTTATTTTATCTCCGCTTTGATATCGGAGTTTTCAAAAAAATGAGGCCGAATGTTGCTAGGCCGGAGGAATGAGCGAAATGTATGCAGTTGTAAAAACTGGCGGAAAGCAGTACAAGGTGACCAAGGGCGAGGTCATCAAGGTGGAAAAGCTTCAGGCAGACGTCGGGTCAGAGATAGAACTGCCCGAAGTCCTGATGGTTATAAATGGTGACGATATAACAGTCGGTACACCAGTAATTGAAAGTGCTGTCGTCAAGGCCAAGGTCCTCGAACATGGCAAGGACAAAAAGGTCATTGTCTTCAAGAAAAAGAGGCGTAAAGGCTACAAGAAAAAGAGGGGTCACAGGCAGCATTATACAACTCTCGAGATACAGGACGTAACGATATAGGAGGCAAGCCATGGCACATAAAAAAGCCGGTGGTAGCTCAAAAAACGGTAGAGACAGTAAAGGTCAAAGGCGCGGTGTGAAAAGGTTTGGTGGTCAGTTCGTACGCGCTGGCAATATCCTTGTAAGGCAGCTAGGCACCAAGTTTCACCCAGGCAAGAACGTAGGCATGGGTAAGGACTACACCCTTTACTCCATGATTGACGGTACTGTTAAGTTTGAAACAAGGCGGAACAGGCAACTAGTAAGCGTATATCCTGCCTAAAAATTTTTTCCAACAACCCAAACACTTTATTTTGGCCCACATCTTCAAGGTGTGGGTTTTTTTATTTCATAAACTGTGTATCTTTTTATTGGTAGGGGAAAGTCAGACGACCTCCAAAGGTGATTATTCATAGTCAAGAGTATGAACTTTGTAGATGAAGCAGAAATATATGTGAAGGCTGGCGATGGCGGCCCTGGAGCAGTCAGTTTCCGAAGGGAAAAATATGTTCCCAAAGGGGGGCCAGATGGCGGCGATGGCGGAAAGGGGGGCGATGTGGTGCTCTTGGCAGACTCTGGCCTCAATACGCTCCAACCCTTTAGGCATAAACGTCGTTTTGTGGCAGAAAGTGGCAAGGCTGGCCGCGGGAAAAAGATGCACGGAAGGTCTGGTCGAGACCTGATAATAAAGGTACCCCTGGGAACTGTTGTCATAGACAAGGATACAGGGCTCGTAGTCGCGGATCTGACTGAGCCTGGCCAGCGCTGGATCGCAGCGAGGGGTGGCGTGGGAGGCAAGGGCAATGCCCGTTTTGCCACCTCTACAAATCAGGCACCACGTTATAGTCAGGAAGGCAAGAAGGGGCAGGAAAGGAATCTCAAGCTCGAACTAAAGCTTCTTGCCGACGTGGGGCTGGTGGGCGCTCCTAATGCAGGCAAGTCAACACTTTTGTCCAGGGTTTCTGCTGCACGGCCCAAGATAGCCGATTATCCTTTTACCACCCTAGTGCCTCAATTAGGGGTGGTGGAAATCTCCGATGATGAAAGTTTTGTCATGGCAGACATCCCTGGGCTGATTGAAGGTGCCCACACTGGTGTTGGTATGGGCACGGATTTTTTAAGGCATATCGAAAGGACGGCCGTGCTTCTTCACGTATTGGACGTCTCTGGGGGGGCTGAAGAGGCCAAAAAACAGTTTAGAATGATCCAGGATGAACTTTCAGGTTTCAATGAAGAACTTACTGCCAAACCTGTCGTAGTGGCACTTAACAAGATAGATATTGCTGATGAAGGAGAGGTGGCCAAGGTCATGGCCTGGCTGGAGGAAATGGGCCTGCCTGCAATGATGATTTCCGCTTATACCGGGCAAGGAGTGGACAGACTCATCAAGACCCTCTGGGGTTACGTTTGCAAGAGTCGAGAAGCAACATCTGAAAATGGACAGGAAACTATTTGAAAAATACATCGATTCGGCAAAGCGCATAGTAATTAAGATAGGGAGTGCCGTTCTCACAAATGATCGTGGTCTAGAGAAGGAGCTGATTTTTGATCTTTGCAGTCAGACTGCAGCCCTGATGAAAGAGGGGCGCCAGGTAGTCATTGTCTCATCAGGGGCAGTGGCTGCAGGCATGACGAAGATGCCCGAGAAGGCCTTTGGCCGCACAATTCCTGAAAAACAGGCACTTGCTGCAATTGGCCAGGGGCTTCTAATGCAGGTGTATGAAGAGGCTTTCTCCAGACATGCCTACAAGGTCGCCCAGATTTTGCTGACCAGGGATGGCCTAGTGCCAAGACGCCGCTATGTAAATGCCAAGAACACCATAAAGACCTTAATCGACTGGACGGTCGTGCCAATAATCAATGAAAATGACACCGTTGCCACAGAGGAGTTGCAGTTTACTGACAATGACGCCTTGTCAGTGCTGGTGGTGAATCTGGCCGAGGCGGATTTGCTGGTGTGTCTGAGTGATATTGATGGCCTTTATGCCAAGGATCCGCGAATTCATCCGGATGCAGAAAAGATAAAGGTGGTCAAAGAGATTGACAGTAAAATCTTGGCAATGGCAGGGGACAGCCCAGGCAGGGCAGGCCGTGGTGGCATGGCCTCCAAGATCAGGGCCGCAAGCATGGTTACATCCTTTGGGGTCCCAATGGTCATAGCGGGGGGAAAGGAACCAAATGTTATTGCCAATCTCTTTGGTGGAAAGTCTGATTGCACCCTGTTCCTTCCTGCCAAAAAGAAAAGGATTCTAGGAAGAAAACCCTGGATTGCCTATGCCCTTGAACGAAAAGGTGTGGTTAGAATCGATGATGGCGCAGTCAGGGCCCTAGTCCAAAATGGAAAGAGTTTGCTGCCGGCAGGGATCGTACAGGTTTCCGGTGAGTTCAATGAAGGGGACTGCATTGTCTGTGTCGATTCAAAGGGCAACGAGGTGGCCCTTGGCCTTTCGAACTACTCTGCAGAGGAGTTGAAGAAGATTTCTGGGTGCCACAGCAGCCAGATTTGTGCAAAAATAGGGCGAAATTCTGCAAAAGAGGAGGTAATCCACCGGGATAATATGGTGACTTTGCAGTAGTCGCAAAAGGGTTTGAGTTTTATAGCAATGAAAAAGGGCCGCTTACGCGGCCCCTTTTGTTTATGTGACTGTATGGTGTTCCACCATTAAATGTCGTAGTAGAGGTAGAACTCGATTGGATGTGGACGAAGCTTTACTTCGTTTACTTCGTTCTCGGTCTTGTACTCGAGCCACATATCGATAACATCCTGGGTGAAGACATCTCCCTTCAGAAGGAACTCATGGTCTTCCTTCAGTGCAGCCAGTGCCTCTTCGAGGGAGCCTGGAGCAGAAGGAATGTTAGCAAGCTCTTCTGGGGGCAGATCGTAGATGTTCTTGTCCAAGGGCTCGCCTGGATCAATCTTATTCTCGATTCCATCGAGAACTGCCATCAGCATAGCGGAGAAGGCCAGGTATCCGTTACAGGATGGGTCAGGTGTCCTGAACTCAATCCTCTTGGCCTTGGGGGATGCGGAGTACATAGGAATCCTGACGGCAGCACTTCTGTTCCTGCTGGAGTAGGCCAGGTTCACAGGTGCCTCAAAGCCAGGTACCAACCTCTTGTAGGAGTTGGTGGATGGGTTGGTGAATGCACAAAGAGCCCTGCAGTGCTTCAAGATACCGCCAATGGCGTACATTGCTGTCTCTGAAAGGCCGGCATATTTGTCACCTGCGAACACGGGCTCGTCACCCTTCCAGATACTGATATGGGTGTGCATACCGGTTCCGTTGTCGCCAAAGAGGGGCTTTGGCATGAAGGTGACGGTGCGGCCATACTTGTAGGCAACGTTCTTGAGGACATACTTGAACCACATGAGCTGGTCGCCCATCTGGAGGAGTGGCTTGAACCTCATGTCGATCTCTGCCTGACCTGCAGTTGCAACCTCGTGGTGCTGGCACTCGGTCTCGATGCCGAGGGATTCCAGGGTCAGCAGCATCTCTGTACGCATATCCTGGAACTTATCGGTTGGAGGAACAGGGAAGTAACCCTCCTTGTGACGAGGCTTGTAGCCAAGGTTGGGGCACTCGTCCCTGCCGCTGTTCCAGATACCCTCTACGGAGTCGACTTCGTAGAAGCAGCCGTTGCTTGCATTGTCATACCTGACATCATCGAAGATGAAGAATTCTGCCTCGGGGCCAAAGTAAGCGGTGTCACCAACACCGGTGCTCTTGAGGTAGGCCTCTGCCTTCTTGGCAATGTTTCTTGGGTCCCTGGTGTATGCTTCCTTGGTTACAGGGTCGACAATGTCACCAATGAGGACCAAGGTTGGCTCCTCAAAGAAGGGATCGATGAGGGCTGTGGATGCATCAGGCACGACGAGCATGTCACTGGCATGGATTGGCTGCCATCCCCTGATACTTGAGCCATCGAAGCCGAAACCTGACTCAAAGGCGCCCTCGTCCAACTCAGATGCAGGCACTGTAAAGTGCTGCCAAACCCCTGGAAAGTCAAGGAATCTCAGGTCAACAACCTTAATGTCTTTTTCCTTTATCATGTCTAGAACATCTTTGGGGGTCATAGAAAATCTCCTCCTGCGTGTATTTTTTAGGCCTGAACCAATCAGGCCCTTTGACTGCGGGTATCCTTGTTCTCAAACAAAGCTAAAGAGTTTTTTAATATATTTTCTAGAAAAAACCATAGTCTCTTTTAAAAAACGCAACTTGAAGCGGCAAACTCGAGGGCCTTTTCAATTTCTTGCTTCAACTCCTCATCCTCTATTCTTTGGCCCAGATTGTCCAGGACGTAGAAGACATCCACAACCTGATCTGCACTGGTACCAATTTTTGCCTTGTAAATGTTTATGTTAAATTCCGCAAGGGTTTTTGTGATGTTGTAGAGCAAACATGGGGAATCCTGGGCATAGACCTCGATAATTGTGTAAAAATCCGATTGTTTGTTGTCTATTATGACTTTGGTTTTGGGATGGATGGAGACCTTGTGCTCCTTGCCTGATAGTCTCGAGAATTTTGATGCAAGCCTGTGGTTGAGGCCGAGTCTGTCTTGCACGGCCATCTTCAGGTCATTGCACAAGGCATCCCACTTGATATCGGAAAAGCTACTGCTGGAAAAGGATTTTACATCGAGGACGTCAACTACTGTTCCATCCTTTAAAGTGAAGATGTGGGCTTGCAGGATGCCAAGGTTATAAAGGGCAAAGGTGCCACAGATTTTGGACAGGAGTCCAGTCCTATCCTTGGTCATGAGCAGCACAGACCAGACGTTTCCCCTGTCCTCGGGCCTGCAGATGACTGTGTCACGTGCCAGCTCTTCCCGCAGGTTCATATGCAAGGAAATGGCCTGGGGCGTGAAACTCAGAAGGTAGTCCTCTGGCAGTATTGGCAATATTTCCTCTGCTTTAGGCCCCAAAAGCTCTGAGACCTTTTGTTTCATCCAGTTGACAGCGGCAATCCTGTCTGGGTCCACCAGCTCGTGCTGTTCAAGAAGGTGAGCAATCTTGTGGTAGACCTCGAGGAGTAAGGCCTCCTTCCACTCGTTCCACACGTTTGGCCCGGTTGCGAGGGAATCTGCAATGGTTATTAGATAGAGCATGCTCAGCCTATCTATTCTCTTTATGTGGCGGGCGAACTTCAATATCAGGGATTCATCCTCAAGATCCCGCCTCGTGGCATTATCAATGAGATAGAGATGATTTGCCACGAGAAACGAAAGGCAGTCGATTTCCGATTCAGAAAGGCCAAGGCGCTCTCCAATGGGTTTTACGATTTCAGCACCCTTCTCTGCATGTCGGCCTCCCTTTCCCTTGCCAATGTCGTGGAGAAAGGTGGCAAGGAGGAGCACGTTGTGATCATCGATATTTTGGCAAATGAAGGGGTACTTGCCCCTCAAACGGTTGAGCTGGACAACGCTTTCTATCAGGTGTTTGTCAACGGTGTTCACATGGTAGACATCATGGATGACGAGGGCCCTTAGATGTTCAAATTCAGGCAGATATGCAGTCAGAAACCCTGTATCAAGCATCTGATCCAGAACTGTGGAGTCGGATGAATTGGCCAGGACCTCAAAGAAATATTTGGCGCACTTCTTCGATGAACGCCATTTTGGGTCCAGGGTCGAGCTTACCGCAGAGATGAGCTTTCTCGAGCGGTAATGGATGGGGTAATTTTCCTTTGCCGAAATGGCAAAGGCCTTCATGATTATATAGGGCTTCTTTTCGAGTAATTCCTTATCCGTTAGAACTAGTCTGCCCCTGAGTAACTCGATTCCCTTGGAAAGTGTCTTGCCAGGCGCAGAGGATGTGGCCGGGTTGATTACATCTACGACATGCTCGAAAAACAGGTCTGAGGCCACAGAAATGGTTTGAAGGTTCCTGTGCACGTTGCGCATGAACCTTTCGACCCCGAGAATGTCTTTTGTATCGTAAAATCTAAGTGCCTTTGCGATTTCTTCCTGGTACTCGAAATAGAGCCTGTCGTTTTTTCTGCCGCTGGCGTGATGAAGGCGGTTTCGCACCACAAATAGGTTGTCCCTGGCCTTGACTATGGCATCCAGCTCATCCTTGCTCAAAAGCCCGGCGTTGAAAAAGTCTTCCAGATTTTTCAGGCCAAAGAGAACCTTGCCTGTCCAGATCATTGCATGGAGGTCCCGCAGGCCTCCGCGGCCCTCCTTGATGTTTGGCTCTAGAAGGTAGGTGTGGTCACCGTAACGTTTGTGCCTTTCGCGCCGGTGCATCATCATATCTTCGGCAAATTTCTTCCTGGCCCCTGCACCGGTGAAAAGGGCATGAAACTTTTCTGACAATTTTGTAAAAAGCTCTTCATCCCCGCAAATGGGGCGGGCATCCAGCAGAGATACCATGAAGAAGAAATCCTTCTTCATGTCTTGCATGCACGCATCTATTGTCCGCACGCCGTGGCCCACCTCAAGCCCAGCATCCCAAAGTGGATAGAAGACGGCCTCTGTGGCCTTTTCCACGTTTTTCTGCTGTTTCTTCTCGTAAAGTAGCAGCAGGTCTATGTCAGAGTAGGGGAAGAGCTCTCTGCGGCCGTAACCCCCCAAGGCAACGAGACAAATTCCCTTGGGAGGTTCCTTGAATGCCGAGAAAAATTTTTCTTTGATGAACTCGTCTATTAGAGACGAATGTTGTTTAAGGAGTTCCGACCCAGACAGGCCCCGCTCCCAAAGGCTTGCTAGGGCCTGTCTGGGGGTGAGTATGTCGAAAACGCCTTTTTCTGCCAAAAGGCTCTGATTCATGTCACCAATCAATTAAATGGCATCCTTGCCATGTTCTCCAGTTCTGACACGGATTACGTCATCGACAGGCAGGACGAATATCTTGCCATCGCCAATCTTGCCAGTGTTGGCGGCGTTGCGAATAGTATCCACAACCTGATCCACCATTTCCGCATCTACGATTATCTCTAGCTTGATTTTGGGAATGAAATCCACAACATATTCCGCGCCACGATAAATCTCCTTGTGACCTTTCTGGCGACCGTGACCCTTAACCTCTGATACAGTCATGCCTTTGATACCAACCTCGTTGAGTGCATCTTTCACGTCGTCCAGCTTGAAGGGTTTGATAATTGCCTCGATTTTTTTCATCTTGTTCCTCCATCATTAAATGTTATAGCCGATCTCGCTGTGTTGGGTGATATCCAGACCCTGGACCTCGTCTTCATGACTGACCCTGAGCCCGATGGTTGCATCTACAATCTTTAGTATAACAAAGCTTACCACTAAAGAATACAAGATTGCTGAACCAGCTCCAACTGCCTGAATGACAAACTGTTTGGGATTGCCAAAAAAGAGGCCGTTGGCTCCATCGGGGTTCCAGGCCAGTGATGCGAAGAGTCCAGTTGCGAGGGCACCCCACAAGCCACCAACACCGTGAACTGCAACAACGTCTAGGGCATCGTCGTAGCCAAGCTTACCCTTTAGCAGAATGGCGCTATAGCAGAGGGCACCTGCTACCAGGCCAATGATGGCTGCTGAGACAGGGCCAACAAAACCGGCTGCAGGAGTAATTGCAACGAGGCCTGCCACGGCACCAGAGGCTGCTCCCAGGGTTGTCGGTTTTCCCTGAATCACCCATTCGGCTACCATCCAGGAAAGAAGTGCGCATCCAGTGGCGATTTGTGTAGTGAAGAAGGCCAGGGTTGCAATCTTCCCAGCTGAAAGTGCACTACCAGCGTTGAAGCCAAACCATCCAAACCAAAGGATGCCTGCACCAAGGACAGTGAGTGGCAAGTTGTGAGGATGAAAGGCCTCCTGCCCCCATCCCTTCCTTTTGCCAAGCATGATGGCTGCGACCAGTGCAGCACATGCAGAGTTTATGTGAATGACTGTTCCTCCAGCGAAGTCGAGGGCGCCAAGCTTGCCTAGCCATCCACCTTGCCCCCATACCCAATGGCAAACAGGCATGTAGACAAAGGTGGACCATAAGACCGTGAAGAGAAGAAACGCGGTAAAACGCATCCTTTCTGCGTAGGCACCAGAGATGAGCGCTGGAGTAATAATTGCGAACATCAGCTGAAAGGCGCAAAAGAGTAGATCTGGAATGGTATCAGAATAGGGACCAGGGTCCAGTCCAACTCCCTTGAGCCCTATCCAGTCGAGATTGCCAATGAATCCACCCACATCAGGGCCAAAGGCAAGGGAATAACCGTAAAAGAGCCAGATGATGGACACGAGCCCCAAACAGCACATGCTGTGCATGATTGTGCTAAGCACATTCTTGCGCCTAACAAGTCCACCATAAAAGAGTGCCAGGCCCGGTGTCATGAACATGACAAGGGCGGTTGCTACGAGCATAAAAGCAGTGTCTCCTGTATTCATTGCCAAACTCCTTAAAAATTAATTGTTTTTCTACAGGTTGTAGGCTGTTTCGCTATGTTGTGACAGGTCGAGGCCTTGCACTTCTTCCTCAGCCGAGACCCTCAATCCAAACATTCCGTCGATTATTTTGAGAAGCACATAGCTCACCACAAAGGCATAGACCAGCACCACCAACACTCCAAATGCCTGAGTGGCAAAGAAGCCGGGGTTGCCTGCCAGGAGTCCATCGGCACCTCCAGGATTAACTGCCTTGGAAGCGAAGATACCGAGCATCAAGGTACCGGCGAAACCGCCCAATCCGTGAATGCCCACCACATCGAGGCTGTCATCGTATCCTAGCTTTTCCTTGAGTGAGACTGCGATGTAGCAAATAACTCCTGCAACGAGACCTATAATGATTGCAGAATTTGCGCTAATGAAACCGGCGGCTGGTGTCACAGTGGCAAGACCAGCTATGGCACCCGATGCAGCACCAAGGGTCGTGGCCTTTCCCTGTTTGATCTTTTCCATAAAGCACCACGAGGCCATGGCTGCCATTCCGGCAAGATGAGTGGCAACAAAGGCAGTTGCAGCGACTCCATTTGCTGCCAGGGCGCTGCCACCATTGAATCCGAACCAACCGAACCAGAGTAGCCCTGTACCAAGAAGAGTCATTGGTAGGTTGTGGGGCATGAAGCTCCTTTTTCCAAAACCTTGCCTGGGGCCGATAACAAGGGCAGCTGCCAAGGCTGCAGCGCCTGAGGTCAGGTGAACAACGAGGCCGCCTGCAAAGTCCAGGACACCCTTGCTGCCGAGCCAGCCTCCAGAGCCCCAGATCCAGTGACAAACAGGGTTGTAGACAATAATGGCCCACAAGAGGCTGAAGATAATGAATGGGCCAAACTTCATCCTCTCTGCAAAGGCACCAGTTATGAGGGCCGGTGTTATCACTGCGAACATGCACTGATAAATCATGAAGAGAATATGGGGAATCGTGGTGGCATAAGTGGAGCTGGGCGCTGTACCCACACCTTTTAGGCCAAACCAGGAAAGATCCCCGATTAATCCACCAACGTCGGGCCCGAATGACATGGAGTAGCCAATATAAACCCATTCAAAGCTTATAATGGCAACCATAATCAGGCTGTGCATGATGGTGCCAAGAACATTTTTGTTCCGCACCATGCCTCCGTAAAACAATCCCAAAGCGGGTGTCATGAGAAGAACTAGAGCAGCAGAAACGAGTATGAAAGCAGTATCTCCCGCAGAAATTTGTGTCATTTCCTCCCCTCCGAGCAAAATGATGTTTTTTCGAACCTGTAAATAATCGCAAAAAACCTGCCAACCCGGTTAGTTTGTAACTTATTGAATTTTAAGGTTATTTTTTAGAAGGTCAGAAAAGGCATATTACAAAATTGTAAGAAAGGGTATTGGTTGTTACAAAAATGCAATTTTTCAGTGAGCATTTCCATTGGCCAACTGGAGGATGTTAATGGGCAAATTTTGTCACCATAACAGCCATTATTGTCAGGTTCACCAGGTCGAAATGTTGCAATTACCCAGTAAGGGCGATTATTCGGCATAAAAGGCCCTGAAAGTTTCTGTAAAAGGGCATGATTCCTGAAAATCAAATATGGATACAAACAAAATTGATTGGTGAGGAGGAAATATTATGGATATCAAGATCTTCTACTGGGTGCTTTTGATAGT
Source organism: Thermodesulfobacteriota bacterium (assembly GCA_013154175.1). Lineage (GTDB taxonomy): Bacteria > Desulfobacterota > Dissulfuribacteria > Dissulfuribacterales > QOAL01 > JAADCZ01. The sequence goes on along the minus strand of JAADCZ010000097.1, from coordinate 4,999 downwards.
GCTGATGACATTTTTGCCATCAAAGGGATTCTCCTGAGGCCCAGAGCCCCAGCCAAGTGTTGGCAGGGCCAAGGTTGTAAGCTCCACAAATGAAAAGGCCACAATCCATAAAACAGATGTGAAGCTCAAGAAGGAAAGGGATGAAAAGGTTTCATGGCGAAAACCCCTTGTTGAATCCTAGCTGAGGTTATGGCCGTAGGACCAAGGCCCAGGTGCCACCCGGGCCCACGGCCACGAAGTCTTTGGAGCAAGGTGCGAGGCAAAGGCTCAAAGCATTTGCTCTAAAATACGAACCTCTTTATCTTGAATACATTTCCCTTCCAAACGAGATTTGCAGTGGAATCAGACAGGAACTCAACGATAACAGTGGCCTTGTCAAAGGCTACGGGCATTTGATACGGGCATCCAGGGCACTGACCGTCGTGCCATTCCTTCAAGGTCGCCACAAAGGTAGTGTCAGTGGGCCTGAATGTATCGGATGCTGTCCACCAAAGGGGCTCTCCAAATATGTCATAGTTGTACCAGGTAAGGAACATCACATCTGCCTGGGCCTCCATGAAAAGGCCCATGCCATCCATGGTTGGGCAATACCACCAGCCGTGGATGTTCCTGGGGTCCCGTTCCCCTGGAGCAAAGGCGTCCATGAACCTTACCATTGTTGAATTCCCGCTGAGGCCATTGTACGTCCAGTTGAAAATGGTGGTATTTGCGTCCAGGAGATCCAGATTCACAGTGCCAACCGGCTCGGCTATGGGAATCTGGTAGGAGTCCTCCAGATACCATCCGTGCCATTTGTATAGAGTCCCTGAAAAGGTATCGTTGGTTACGCTTCCGTAGGATGTCATCCAAATGGGGTTGCCATTGGTGTCGTAGGTGTACCATCCCATGAAGAGATTTCCATTCTGGATTTCTATGGAGATACCAGAGCCCAGGGCGTCCTTGTCATACCACCAACCGGTTCTGTCGCTGCCCGAATTTCTTTTAAGGCTCAGCTTGTAGTTCCAGGTGCAGGAGACCCCATTTGAAAAGTTGTAGACAGAGACACCCGTGCCATAGGCAGAGGTATCAGAGGTCCAGGTGAGGGAAATGGTATTGGATATGGTTCCGCCACTGGTGTCTGCCAGGCTGTTTGAGACCACAATGTTTTTCTCGGTCTGAAAACTGCCCCTGTAGATGCAGGCCGACTCGGGGGAACAGGTCATGCCGGTAAGGAATACCAGGGTGAGGCTGCTCGAGTTTGCATCGTGGGTGATGGAAATCGTTCCCGAGGCCGGATTCCCCGGAGGGCATGTACCAATGACCGAGTAGTCATAGGTGTTGAAGTCCCACAGGCCGTTCACATCCAGATAGGCGGATTCTGCATCGCTGCCTATGGAAATTCCTGCCGCCTTGGCGACAGCTGGAAATAATGAGAAAAATATGCTCAAAAGTATAAAACATCTTGAAATCAAAGAAGTTTTCGTCATCATCTATCCCTCTTTATTTGCATGACGTTTTGGAGTTTATTAGAAAAAGAGCAAAAAGAGGGCCAATATCCCAAATGGACAATTTTCAGTCGGGGCACGGTTTCAAATCCACTTGGCATCTTAGGAGGCAGACTTGAATCGATATCTTCCATTGATTATGGCTGGGGTGCTGCTGAATGCAGCTGCCCAGATAGTTCTCAAAAAGGGCATGAGTGATATAGGGGTCTTTGCGTTTTCATTGAGAAACTTGCTTCCCATTGGGTTGAAGGTGGCCACCAATCCATTTGTACTCTTGGGCCTACTGTTTTATGTGGTCAGTTTGGCCCTCTGGCTCATGGTGCTCTCCAGGGTGGATGTCAGTTATGCCTATCCCATGTTGAGTGTTGGCTACATAGTGGCCGCACTCTTTGGCCGTTACTTCTTCAATGAACCCGTTGGGCCAGTAAGGTGGGCCGGGATATTCGTTATTTGTCTAGGGGTTTATCTCATAACCAGGAGTGCTTCATGAGCGTGCAGGATGATAAAAAACGAGACTTCATTCCCTTTTGCAGACCAACGATAGGGGATGATGAAATTGCCGAGGTGGTGGACTGTCTTAAGAGCGGCTGGATTACCACAGGCCCGAAAACAGCCAGATTCGAGCAGGACTTCAAGGATGCCTTTGGGCCCGAGCAGGAAGCGATAGCGGTAAACTCGGCAACAGCCGGCCTTCATCTCTCCCTTCTTTCACTGGATCTTCAACAGGGTGACGAGGTCATAACCACATCCATCACCTGGCCCTCAACCGTAAACAATATTGTTATTTGTGGGGCGCGCCCTGTATTTGCAGATGTAGACAAGGATACCTTGCAGATAGATGTGGAAGACGTTGCCAGAAAGATGACCAGCCGCACCAGGGCCGTCATCCCAGTGCATTTTGCCGGTGCGCCAGTTGACCTGGATCCGCTGAGACAAATGTGTGAAGCCAGAGGTGTTGGTGTCATTGAAGATGCAGCCCATGCAGCGGGCACAGCATACCAGGGCAGGTTCATAGGCTCGGACAGCCAGGTAGCGGTCTTCTCCTTTCATCCAATCAAGAACATGACAACAGGGGAGGGCGGCATGATACTTTGCAACAACAGGGAACAGGCCGCCAGGATGAGAAGGCTCAGGTTTCACGGAATTTCCCGGGATGCATGGAAGCGCTATTCAAAGGGAGGAAGCCCCCAATATGAGGTCATCGAGCCTGGCTTCAAGTACAACATGCTCGATATGCAGGCCGCTCTTGGAATCCATCAGCTTAGGAGGCTTTCCGAGTTCAATAGAGTTAGGGCAAAACTTGCCCAAGACTATATGTCTCACCTAGAGGACGTGGAAGGCGTCATGCCTGTCATGCCCCCTTCATACCCCCATGAACACGCATGGCATCTTTTTGTCGTAAGGCTTGAGCTTGAACGCCTGCGGGTTGACCGGGATGAATTCATTGCACAGCTTCAGGAAGAAGGGGTGGGAGTAGGGCTTCATTTTCCCGCAGTTCACCTGCAGAAATTTTATCGCAAGCAGTATGGATTCACCAGGGGCCAACTGCCAAATTCCGAGTGGAACAGTGACCGTCTATTCTCCCTGCCCCTTTATCCAGGGCTTTCAAAGGTGGATCAGGCAAGGGTGGTCGAGACCCTGGAGAAGTTGCTCAAGAGAAATAAAAGATGAAAGAGTCAAAAATAAGCCTGAAGATAGACGTTGATACCCATGACGGCATGCGAAATGGCGTTCCGGCCCTCCTTGAAGACTTGGCCCATTTTGGTGTCAAGGCAACCTTTTGTCTATCCTTTGGCCCAGACAATGCCGGTAAGGCAATATTCAGGGTGCTTCGTGACCTCAAATTTCTAAAAAAGATGTTATCCACAGGGGCCCCGAGCCTCTACGGGCTTCGAACAATTCTTTCTGGAACCCTTTTGCCCTCGCGTCCCATTGCAACGGCCTTTCCGGAGCTTTGTGGCAGGATAGAGGCAGAAGGGCACGAAGTCATAGTCCATGCCTGGGATCACAGGAAATGGCAGGACAACGTCCACAAGATGACGACCCAGGAGATTCGCCAGGAGTTTAGAAAGGCCTTTGAGGCCTACAAAAAGATATTTGGGGTAAGGCCCTGGGCGGTGGCAGCCCCTGGCTGGCAGGTGAGCGCAAAAAGCCTTGCCGTCGAGGACGAGCTTGGGATTCTCTACGCCAGTGACCTGCGACAGGGAAGGCCCTGCATCCTGGAATCAGGTGGAAGACGCTTCAGGACCTTGCAGATTCCAACAACTGGCCCATGCGTGGAAGAGCTGTTGGCCATTGGTGTAAGAAGTGACGAAGACCTTGTCCAGGCAATGCTCGAAGGGGTGACTGGTCATGAGGCGCCGGTTGTGGCCTTGCACGCCGAGGTGGAAGGTGGCCCGTTCAGGCCATTTTTCAGGCGCTTTATGACAGCACTTATGAAAAGGTTCGACAGCTTTATCACCCTTGGCCAACTGGCCACCGAGCTACTCGAAGACCCAGACAGGGTGGTGGTAGGCAGGCTCGAATTCATCGAACTTCCTGGCCGGGCAGGGAAGGTGGCAAGCTGCGTACCCTTGGAACCGGGTAGGGGTGAATGAAGGTAGCCATTGTACGAAGGGAGTGTGGCCTTGGTTTTGGTGGGGCCGAGGCCTATTGCGCCAATGTCGCCAAGGGTTTGAAGGAGGCTGGTCATGATGTGGTGGTTGTCGGCAGGCTGTCAAAGGTGCGTGAAGTTCCCTGGGTAGAGGCCCGTATGCGTGGCCGAGGCAGCATAGCCAAGAATCTGTCCTTTTTCTTTTCAGTAAAAAAGGTCATTGAAAGAGGTGGGTTCGAGTGCGTCTATGGGTTGTCACGCATTCCAAATGCGGATTTTCTGCGCATTTCCGATCCCCTGCACAAGATATGGCTCGAGCTAGGATATGAAGGAAGGCTCCTGCCCCCTTTCATCAGGCGTTTCATGCCGCGGCATGCAGCACTCCTGTGGCAGGAAAGGCAGGCCATAGCGAGCGCAAGGTACATAATCACGAATTCAAATCTCGTGAAAAGACAACTCTGCACCGCCTATGAAAGACCGGCCAATTCGGTTTTTACGCTCTATAACGGCGTTGACCTCGAGCGTTTTACTCCTGTTTCAAGGGGTGAAAAACAAGCTTTGAAAAGGGCGCTTGGCCTAAAGGACAAGGAGCTCATGCTCCTTTTTGCAGGGGTTGATTTTAGGCGAAAGGGCTTTGAAGTGTTGCTTAGGGCCCTTTCAAGGCTTAAGGGAAAGGGGAATCTTAAGCTTTTTGCAGCAGGCTTCAACCCCTCAGGGGCCCTCAAGGGCCTTGTCAATGAGCTTGGCCTTTCAGACAGGGTTGTGTTTCTTGGCTATCGCAAGGACAGTGAAATGCTTTACAGGGCAGCAGATCTCTTTTGCCTTCCAACGAGTTACGATCCCTTTGCAAATGCGTGTCTTGAGGCAATGGCATGCGGTGTTCCCGTTGTGACAACGGCCCAAAATGGTGCAGCCGAGCTAG
>JAADCZ010000105.1 GCA_013154175.1 Thermodesulfobacteriota bacterium | reverse complement strand
GAAAATTGTTTCAGGGGAAAGATCCAGGAGATATCCAAGACGAATTTCCACTTGAACCTCACCATAAGGGCAGGGGGGCTTGCCTTTTACGCAATATGGCCTGAACAGATGGTGGCCCATCTTGGCCTCGAGGTGGGCTCAGAGGTGGAGTTCGGTTTCAGGGCAAAAGACGTTAATCTCTTTAGTGGCTGATTGTTTTTTGATTCAGGTGTTCAATCCATTGCCGCCCTGCAAATCCCAGGGAAAAGGCCGCCAGGGAAACCGCCTCTTTGAGCGCCTTCTCAGCCCCCTTACCCTGTGAAATGGCATTTAATAAACCGGCGTTAAAGGCATCTCCAGCCCCGGTATTGTCCTTGACTGATTCAACCTTTTTGGCCGGGCAGTGAATTACATTGTTTCTCGATGCCAAAAGGGCACCCTTTGAGCCAGATTTCTTGGCAAGGACAGGGGACGCCATTTGCTGAAAAAAGGGCAGATCACCAAGGGGCCTTTCAGGGGCGTGGGCGCCGAAAAGTTTTTGACTGAGGACTTCCATCACGGATTTGCCCTGGAAAATGGATGCAAATTCAACGTCAGAGGCAAAAAGAAGCCCTGTTTTGTCCAATATTCCTGAAATGTCATCGAGACCTCTTTGCGCATAGATTTCGCCAGGGTCAAAGCTCACAAGACAATTTTCACCTGTAGTCCCAGTCAGTCCTTCCTGCACCCTGGGCCCTTCCTCATGGGCAAGGGAACTTATGTGTAAGATGCGGGTGTTTTCCAGGAGCATGCGTATTTTAGGGTGGTCTGGGTCAAGGGCAAAGTCGCCTGGCACCACTGCCAATGCCCTGTCGTTATTGATTCTATCTATAACTATGATGCACATGCTGCTTTTGCCAAAACGGGTCACGAGTGAGCAGTCCACCCCGGTCATGGAGTTTGTGAGAAACTCCCCCTCTTCATCCTCGCCAACTGTGCCAAGGAAGTAGCAGCGGTGGCCCATTTTGGCCAGGGCGCAGATGGTATTGGCTGCTGAGCCGCCACCACTTTTGCCAATGAGTGTGGCAGAAGAGTTCAAGAAATCAAGGAGTTCCCTGGCCTGACTATGATCTAGCACGCATTCCCTGCCAGCTTCCAGGGGAAAGCCTGCCTGGGAAATGGGCTCCATGCTTTCAATCTCATATATGATGTCCAGATTCAATGCTCCACATCCAGCAACGATCATGGCTATCGGGCGCCTCCTGAAAAAATTTTTTTGTAGGTCTTACTCCAGATAGGGAAGATAAACCCCACCAACAAGATATGCCAGGGGAAAGCCCTGGCCCCACAAAAACAGGTATGAATATTAGGTAACTAGGTAGGTTTTCAACAAAAATTGTTTTTATTTTCACAATGAAATCTATAGATTGTCACTTGACAGAAATGTCTGCTTCCCAATATAGTGGTAGAAAGTGGTAAAAAGTGGGGGAAAAGGGGTAGGTGAATGTTCCGTGGCAGATCGACCCATAACATTGACTCTAAGGGTCGATTGAGCATCCCAGCTCGCTTCAAGGATGTTCTTAAGACTAAATACGACAACAGGTTGATAGTTACCAATCTGCCCAACTGCCTTGCCGCTTACCCCGTTGAAGAGTGGAACAAGATAGAAGAGCAGTTTACTCGCTTCCGCTTCGGTCCTCCCAAGGTCTTGGCATTCAAACGATATTTATTGGGTGCTGCTGTTGAATGCAATCTTGACGGTCAGGGTAGAATCTTGATCCCCGCACACCTTAGACAGGGGGCTGAGATCAAGAAGGAAGTGGTTCTCATGGGGATGCTCACTTACTTCGAGATCTGGAGCAAGGATCTCCTCGAGCGTCAGCTTACTGAAACCAGGGATAATTTTGATGAGATTAGCAATGATATCATCAAAGAATACGGCATTGGGCTCTAAGCTGGAGCAAATTCATAAGCCGGTTCTCGTCAAAGAGGTGCTGGAAGGCCTGGCACCAAAGGCAGGGGGAATATACCTCGATGCCACCCTGGGGTTGGGGGGCCATACCAAGGCCCTGTTGGAAGAGCATCCGGAGATAGAGCGGGTTATCGCCCTCGATTGGGATGAAGAGGCCCTGGAGCTTGCCAAGGAGAGGTTGGCTCCCTTTGAGGACAAGATTTCCTTTTACCACTCCAATTTCAAGAATATGGAATTGGTGTTGTCAGAAGAAGGTGTGGACGCAGTTGACGGAATAATAATGGATCTTGGGCTTTCGTCCTTTCAGCTAGACGAGAGCGGAAGGGGCTTCAGCTTCATGAGAGACGAGCCCCTGGACATGAGGATGGATAGGGCCACGACGGTCATGGCTTCGGACATGGTGAACAAGTTGCCAGAAGAAAGACTCGCTGAGCTCATCCAGCTCTACGGCGAGGAGAGTTGGGCCAAGAAGATTGCAGCCGCCATTGTGGCGAGGCGCAAGGAGAGGCCCATTTTTTCCACCCTGGAACTGGCAACTATCGTAAAGGAGGCCATACCACGAAGGTTTCATCCAAGAAAGATACATCCTGCCACGAAGACATTTCAGGCAATCAGGATAGCCATAAACAGGGAATTTGAAAATCTTACCCAGGCCCTGGGTGTAGCCACAAAGATCTTGAGACCAGGGGGCAGACTCTGCGTAATAAGTTTTCATTCCTTGGAAGACAGAATAGTGAAGCGCTTTTTCAAGTCGAGCGATCAGTTACGGATTCTGACCAAGAAACCTCTTAGGCCAACTGAGGCCGAGGTTGTGAACAACCCTCGGTCTAGAAGCGCTAAGTTAAGAGTGGCTGAAAAGAAGGCCCAGGAGATGGAGGTGACAAAATGACAATCAAATCAGCAACAATTCGCATGCCTCAGAAACGGAGTTATGGTGCCAGGGTACCCAGACGGGGCCCTGCGTTTCGCCCAAATCTGGGCGTGTTTCAATCTTCACTCAAGGGTGTGGTGACATTTTTGATACTTGCGCTGTTTTTGGGGCTGTCGCTCTTTACATCCTATAAGGTAAAAAATGTTGCCGCAGATATAAGCCAGCTGGAACAACGCTACGCTAGTGTTGAAGGTGAAAATGGCCAACTCAAGGCACAACTGGCCCAGATGGCTTCCAAATCCACTCTGGCAAAGCTTGGTAAGCGGTTGGGGTTGAGGCCGCCTGCTCAGGATCAGATCGTCACTTTGCCGGAGTAGTCTATGAAAAAACAGTTTGTCAGGGGCGGGACAAGTAAAATTGAGGATAGGGAGTACAAAAGGGGGCTTGCGGCCTTTTGCATGGCCGTGGCCCTTTTGACAGTCAGTCTGTGCTTGTCAGGCTGTTTCGGGGAGAGGGTGTCTGAACAACAACATTTGGACAGCCCAGCTCTTGCCCCTGGCGTTTCTTTTTCCGATAAATCACCGGCAGTCAAAAGATTATTGCAGCGGCGTCCCATTGTGGACCGCACAGGGACGATTCTCTGCATGTCAAAGGAAGACCCTGAAAGGGGTGCACTGCGCATCAAGCCCTACAAGGGGCTCTTTGATCAGATCATCGGTTATGTGGATGATTTTGGACGCGGCCTCGAGGGGGTGGAATTCGTTTATGACGATTACCTCTCCCGCCCCCCAAGCAAGGAAGACCCCTTTGGCAGCCCCCTTGTGCTCTCAGTGGAAAAGAATCTTCAGACTCAGTGCAAGGAAAATCTCGCCTGGCAGATGAAGAGGCTTCGCTCAAAGAGTGGAGCCATGATAATCATGGATGTCAAGACTGGAAACATCCTGGCCATGACGAGTATCGACGCTTCACGTTCCGGAGACGAGGGAGCCCAGGAGGAGAACTTGACCACACAAAGGCTCGTAAACCCCTGGCCGGTGATTGTCACCCTGGCCCAGGCAAAGGCCATGGAAGACAGGGTTAGGGAGCTCGAGGCAGAACAGGCCAAGGCTGCAAGCGAGGACTCCGGGGCAGATGAAAAGTCCTCCAAGAAGACGAACACCCAGACAAAGATCGATACAAAATCTGTTATCAAGACAGGCCGCTGGCACTGGCACTACTTTGGCGATGATGCAGCCATCTGGACGAGGGTTCATGAAGATGAGTTTGAAGGGTTTGAGCTCGATCAGGGGCTGTTGTCCAGTCTCATTGGCCTTGGACTCGGACAGGAGACAACAATAGACCTGCCAGAAGAAAGGCAGGGCATGTTGCCTCCAGCCCTTTCTGCAAATGTCACCGACATGATTTCATCGCCTGCAGGGGCGACACCGGTTCAGTTGCTCGTGGCCTACACCACGTTGTTGCGAAATGGAGAGCTTGTGCGTCCTCGTCTTGCAATGAATGGCGAGACAGACTCCAAGGATGAGTCGGGCCCTGGCAAGAGGCTCTTTTCAGAAACTGGCCAAAAACTTTTCAGGTCCGTCTTCGGGGATAACAAAGGGCCTTCCCTGGCATCATTTGCCCAAAAGGAATGTAACGGAAAGAAATGCTACGAAGTGGTGGGCCTGGGATTTTGGCCTGCTGAAAATCCTAAGGTCAGCTATATCAGCGTCCTTTTCGATGCAAAATATTCCCCTGCCAGAAGGAGGGGAACCCTCGGACGCATGATTCACCTTGCAAGAAAGGGTGCCTCGGCCCTCAAGGAACAATACCGGTTCGTAAAGAATTCGAGCATGGGGCAGATGTCGGCGGGAAAGGTTGGCGATCAGGACAAGTATCCTGAGAGGATGCCAGATCTCAGGGGTTTATCCATAAGGAGTGCACTGGAGGTGGCTGGACGTCTTGGAATGAAAATTCGTATTTCTGGCACAGGAAAGGTTAAGGAGCAGTATCCGAGGCCAGGGAGCAGAATTTCCAAATCTACCGAGTGTGTTCTGCTCTGCAAGAACAATCCTGTTTAGATCAGGTGGGTTTTTTAAGCTTAGAGAGTAGTTGTTAATGAGATTACGAACGCTTCTTGAGGCTTCAGAAATTGATTACACCCTCGTCCAGGGAAGCGGCAACGAGGAAATACGCGGTGTGGCAATCGATTCACGAAAGGTTGAGCCACAGTGCCTCTTCATGGGCCTTCCCGGCACCAAGGTCAAGGGTAGTCAGTTCGTGGAAGACGCTGTTGCCAGGGGAGCCAGTGCGGTACTCGTTTCCCATGACGAGGCAGATGAGGTACTAGGGAAGGTACCAGATTCCGTTGCTGTCGTAACCGTACCGGACATTCGGCAGGCAGCGGGTTTTATCGCCCACGCCTTTTTCGGAAAGCCGTCTGAGAAGCTAAAACTTGTGGGAATTACAGGCACGAACGGCAAGACGACCTGTGCCTTTTTGATTGATTCGATACTGCGTGCCTGGGGCAAAAAGACAGGGATATCCGGAACCATCTGTCAGCGACTCGGGGAAAAGGAGTGTGCAGCCTCCCTGACAACGCCAGACTGTGTCGAGTTCCACAGGTTTCTCAAAAGGGCAGTGGATATGGGCCTGGAATACGTTGTGACAGAGGTTTCATCCCATGCCCTGGACCAGGGGCGGGTTGAGGGTGCAAGGTTTGAAACATCACTCTTTACAAACCTCACCCGGGATCACCTGGACTACCACAAGGATTTTGAGAGCTACTTCCAAGCAAAGAGCCTGCTTTTTTCAAGTCATTATTCAATGTGTTGTGCAATAAATCTGGACGACCCCTACGGAAAGAGGCTCTGGGAGCAGACAAATATCAAAAAATATTCCTATGGCCAGGGGGAAAGGGGCCTGGATGTCCACCCCTTGGAGGCCCGTCTTGATAGAAATGGCATTCATGCCACCATAAGGGTTGGCCACGAGGAGATTTCGCTAAAATCCAGCCTGCTAGGAAGGCACAATTTGCAAAATATACTAGCATCTGCAGCAGTAGCCCTGACCCTTGGAGTGCCGTCCCAGGCAATCAAACAAGGAATAGAGGCCCTTGATTCGATTCCTGGAAGGCTCGAGCCTGTTGGTACCACAGATGTAACCGCCCTAGTGGACTATGCCCACACGCCCGATGCGGTGCGAAATGTCCTTTTGGCCCTAAGTGAGATTAAGGGATCGGGGCGGATTATCACTGTGATTGGCTGCGGCGGGGATCGTGACAGGGGAAAACGCCCTGAAATGGCAGCTACTGCCTGTAGGTATTCCGATTTGGCCATCTTCACCTCAGACAATCCCAGGAGTGAAGACCCTGCACGAATCATAGATGACATGATTCAGGGGGTCGAGCAGTCTCTCCGGGCCAGGATGCGCGTTATTGAAGACAGGAAGGAGGCCATATTCTGGGCCTGTTCCCAGCTAAGGGCAGGGGATCTACTCCTTGTTGCCGGAAAGGGCCACGAAGACTATCAGATTATCGGCCAAAGCCGCCTTTCCTTTGATGACAGCAAGGTGCTTGCCAGGGGGCTAGAGCGTAGAGCGAGCACGCTTTTAAAGGAGGCAGGGGCAGCGGGCAAGTTCACTCCTGTCTTGAGAAATGTGTGTAGGGCAACAGGTGGAAAGTGCCATGCCAGATATGAATTTGTCTCCTTTGACTCTGTAAGTACGGATTCGAGGCAGATAGAGCCTGGGCAGCTTTTCTGGGCACTTAAGGGCGAAAGGTTTGATGGAAACAAGTTTGTTGACAAGGCCCTTGAAAAGGGTGCTTCATGTGCAGTGTGCAGGGAATTTCAAA
>JAADCZ010000112.1 GCA_013154175.1 Thermodesulfobacteriota bacterium | reverse complement strand
GCACCCTCCTCCGCCCGCAGATCAACCTGAACTGCCTTGTATGCAGTGCCAGTTGCTTCGAGTTGGCTGTGCATGTGGTCCAAATCGTCGAGCCAGTCAAAATATGTGACGAGGCAACGGACTCCCTGCTTTAATAAGTTTTTGGCAATTTCGAGCCCCAGGCCCTTTATTGCGCCGGTAACTAGGGCAATTTTGGCTTCCATTTCCCCTCCTCCTAGGTCATAAAAATCGACCGGGGCGTTGTAAGAGCTGGCTAGGCTGTTAAGTTTGTTAAAGGGCTTGAATAGGTTTATACTAAAATTTTAGAAAATAAAAGAGCAAACGAGGTTAAAGAACATGTACGCACCCAAAGAAGCTAAGAAGCCAATAGTGCCAGTTAGGCTCGATCTGGATAGCACCATATGTTTCAGTTGCGATAAGGAGCTGGCTTGCTTTACAAAATGTTGCCACAATAATTCCACATTCCTTACTCCATACGACATCATCAGGCTAAAACATCGCCTGGACATGCCATCAGATGAATTTCTCCTTACCTACACAACCCCTGGTAAGGTCGAGGCGTCGGACCTTCCGGTTCCAATGGTGAAACTTGTTGAGGAAAAAAACAACGCCTGTCCTTTCCTGGGTGAGGAAGGCTGCGCTGTGTATGAGGACAGACCGGTTGCATGCCGTTACTATCCCATTGCAGCGGGGCTTTTTCACAATTTTGACCTGTCTGACAATGAGAGCTTTTTTGCTCTCATCAAGGAAGGCCACTGTTTGGGCCACGATCTCGGCGAGGAGAAGACCATTGCCCAATGGAGGGAAGAGCAGGGCATAGTGGAGTACGATGAGCATAACAGGGGCTGGGTTGAAATAATATTGAGACGCAAGAGCCTTGGGCCATTCGTTGAAATTCCTGAAAAGACCCTGCAGATGTTTTTCATGGCATGCTACAACATGGATGCCTTTCGCAGATTCGTCTTCAAAAGCAACTTTCTGAGGATTTATAGAATACCTGAAGAAAGACTGGAAAAGGTAAAGGATGACGATGTCGCCCTTTTGTACCTGGGTTATGACTGGCTCATGACCACACTATTTGGGGCAGGAAGGCTGGAGCTCATTGAGCATGTAGTTGAGGCAGATGAGGTAGAGGTCGATTAGTTTAATAGGCCAATGAGAAAATGGGTTGCAGGTGGGTAATCCATCGTCCTTGGTTTGTTGGTTTAATTTCAGGGTATTCAATTAGCTGATTTTTCAGAAAAAATTTTTTGAGATGGTACAGAGTTCCCTGTTTTTACATTAAAAGGACAAAAATAATCCAAAAAATCTTGACAGTCCCATTTCTATTGGCTAAAGTAAAAGAAACTGAGAATTTGTCTCAATAACAGAAGGAGGCCAGGGCAATGACGGCAATGGGGCTTCAGGAACTCAGGCAACGAAGGGATATCATTGATAAAATCGACTGGGAAATGACCCCGGAAAAGGCAGTCGATATGTACCTTGAGTGGGGTGCAGGCTGGACGAGGGGGAATGACTTTGTCAGAAGTGGAGATGATGAATCCTATTATTTTGTCATATACGACTGGGAAACTCCCCCTCAGGTAACACTTTTGAGGCGTGACTCCAAGGAAGTCGAGGAGCTTGCAAAGATTCCAGTAGATAAGGAGCTTTTTTTCAAATCCATCGAAGAAGGCGGCAGAAAGGCTGGAGTGGGCGTCTATAACCCCACAAAAGAGTTGAAGAAGTGGCTTTCAGAGGCATTGTCAGGGCCACCAGTAGAATAAAAAAGTTTAGTCATAGGGTTGACAGGATTTTAAAGGACCTCCTCCTTTCAAAATACCTCCCAATTCCTTCCTCCCTTTAGGGCTGCTTGTCTCCCCCCACCCCCCTCCACAAGCAGCCCTATTTTTATGGAATTTCTTCAGTAGTTGACTAACCTATTGGTAAGACGTAAGTTTTCCACATGGAAAAAATGAAACAGTCAAAGGGCCTGATGCCAGCGGCCTGTTTAAGAACACAAATGTTGACCGCAGCAGTCATGTGGTCTGTTGTGGGGGTTTTTCTCTTCTCAAGGGGATTTTTCAATATTATTCAAATCCATGACCCTTATAAGCCTGTCTGGATAGGGCTTGCCCTGGTGGCAGGGCTTTTCAAGGCAAAGGTGATACTGGAGAAGACAGCAGGGAAAATCGTTGCCCGCATTAGACAACGTCCTGAGCCCTCGTGCCTTTTTGGATTTATGCCCGTGAAGAGTTGGTTGCTGATTGGTGGAATGATTCTTCTGGGCGTGTTGCTGAGAAAAAGTCCACTAAACAGGTCCCTTGTGTGGAGCATCTATATTGCCATTGGAGCAGCCCTTTTTGCCTCGAGCAGAATTTTTTGGAAAAACTGGAAGGGGTTTCAGGTGGGCTCCTAAGGGTAAGTCCTTCTCTTTGAGGGCTAGCTTCTATCCTTTTGGGCAATAAAAATAAAACCCTTCACGTCCTGGCCACCCTCCTTTCTCAACACAACCTCCCTGTGGGCCAGGGGCACGAGGCCTGTGTCGGACAGGCTGCCTGTTACATAGTCATACCTGTGGGCATACCTGCCAGAAGTTCCGAGGCGATAGCCCTCTTGGGCGGTTCCTTCGTCTTCAGGTGCCTTTTCCACTGAAAATCCAAAAATACCCTGGGGTGCCAGGGCCTCCCATACCCTTTGGAAGACCGTTTGCAGATTGCCGAAGTAGCAAAGGCAGTCGGCACTGTATATGACATCAAATCTTTCCTTGGTTGGCCACGGCTGTGCTATGTCATGTTGATAGAGGGCGTCATAGATTGCCTTCTCCCTTGCCTTTTCAAGCATTTTTTCAGAGCAGTCCATGCCTGCAAGAAAGCGTGCATATGGTCTGTAATATTGGGCCCCAAGGCCTGTGCCACAACCGAGATCCAAGATATTCGACTCGCTTCTCAGCCATTTTTTAATGGAGTCGAAGAGGTATTCAGGGGTCTTGTAGTCGAGCTCCTTTACAAGTTTTTCCTCAAACTGGGCTGCACAGTCGTCAAAGGTCTTTTTGACGTAATGGGTTGGGGCCCGTTCCGGGGTCTGAAAATGGCCAAGGCTTTGGAGGAGAAACTTGGCTGTCGGTTCATCCTCCTTGACGGATAGTACCCAAAGAAGATGTCTTTCTGCCTCCTGCGTGTTTCCTAGCCTGAAAAGTAGGCAGCCCAGATTGAAACGAGCAGAGAAATAGTCCTTTTGAAGGGCAACTGCCTGTTGGAAGAGCTTGAGTGCCTCATCGAGACGTCCCATGCCCTCCAGGATGACACCCAGATTGTTCAGGAAATAGGGTTCATTGGGGGCAAGGGCAACTGCCTTTTCAAGCGCCTGCCTTGCCTGCTCGAACCGCCCTGTCTCCCTGTAAATCAGTCCAAGGTTGTTCCATGCATGGGGAAATGAAGGGGCCTTTTGGGTAATGGCCTCATAGACCTCTTCAGCCTCTTTAAGCTTACCCAAGATTTGCAAGGCTCTGCCCTTATTGTAAAGGGTTGAAAGGTTTTCGGGTTGTTCCTCTAGCACCCTGTCAAAAAGGGTTAGTGCCTCGTTAAACTGTTGCATTTCCATTTTTACGGTGCCTAATATTGCCAGAATGTCTGGATTGGAATGGCCTTTATCGACTAAATCTTGGAGTAACTGTTCAGCAAAGTGAGTGTTTCCGGCCTTTATTGCACTTATCGCCTGCATTAGTGTTTCTTGATTGTTAGTATTCATGGCCCATCCATTTCTTTTATTGCCAAAATTCCACTATCATTTAATATATCAACCTTAAAGGCCTTTTGCCCTTTTGGCGAAGGGTAGGTTAACGGCGTTTAGAAACCATTTTTCCATTTTATCGATTGGGTTCATTTAACCTAAACAGCCATGTCGTAAAGTCCAGGAAAGATTATCACTCAGATGAATAAGTGGAGCAACAAAAACAGGCCGTGGTTTTTTGCACTTCTTTTCCTGTGGATGCTGTGTACAGCCTCGCCAGCTGGTGCAACAGGTGATGAGGGGCTTCAGCCCCTGAGTTTGCACGATGCCTTTGTGAAGGCCCTCGAGAACAACCCCATGCTGCAGCAGGCCCAGGCAACCACCAAAAAGGCGGATGCGCAGGTGGGGCAGGCCTTCAGTGCCTTTTTGCCCAAGGTGAACCTCGATCTTGGTTACATGCATACCAATAATCCTGTCATGTCATTTTCCAACAAGTTGAACCAGGCTGCATTCACACAGGCCGATTTTCAAATCGATAGACTCAATCATCCAGACTACCGTGACAACTGGGAGTACAAGTTCGTCTTCATGCAGCCCATTTTCAATCAGGGCCAGGAGTACATTGGCTATAAGACTTCCAAACTCGCCAAGGCAATTTCAGACCTTGGTTACAGCCAGACTGCCCAAAGTGTTCTCTTCATGGTTGAACAGGCCTATTGCCAGGCCCTTTTGGCAGAGGAGAAGGTTGGGGTGCTGCGCACCGCCTACAAGACCGCTTCCCTGCATGAAACCCTGGCAAGAAGGCGTTATGAGGCAGGGCTCGTGTTGAAATCGGATCTTTTGAGTGCTCAAGTACAAAAGACCAAGGTCGAAAGGCAGCTTTTCAAGGCAGAATCTGACTATCTTATTGCCCTTGCAGCCCTCAATAATGCAATGGGAGTGGATCAGGGGCTGAAGTGGCACATACAACGGATAGATTTTGAAAGCAGTGATGAAAGGGAGTTGGATTATTGGCTCAAGATTGCAAAGGAGCACAGGCCTGAGTATCAAATGGCCCAGAAGCAACTCAAGATAGCCGATTACTTGCACAAGCAGGCCTTATTCAAGTTCCTTCCTTCATTCAATCTAGTGGGGATTTATCAGGGAGACAGGCAAAATCTTGCGTATTTCGGTGGGGATTCCTGGACTTTGATGGCCAACATGACCATAAATATTTTTAATGGATTTGGCGACAGGGCAGGGGTTTCTGCCGCCAATGCAGATAGGCAGAGGGCCGCGGCGAGGCTTCGTCAGGTGGAACAGGCCATTGAGCTCGAGGTTCGCCAGGCCTACTATCGTTTTCAGACTGCCAAGAAACAGCTAAAGGTGGCAAGGCAGGCGGTGAAGCAGGCAAAGGAGAGCCAGAAGATTCTCAGAAACCGCTATTCCAATGGCCTTGCCCTTATGGTGGAGCTTTTGTCAGCGGATACCACTGTCAAGGAGACCAGCCTCGAGGAAGCTGCAGCCAGGTTTGATGCGCGTCTGGCCTGGTCTGAGCTCAGGAGGAAGGCTGGCGTCCTTGGGCAGGACATTATCGTTAGGTTCAAAGATAAAGCTCAGCGTTGAGAGGAAATATGCAGGTGCACCACAATATGAAATCAAATAGGTCAGGGCAGTTGCTGATTGTAACCCTGATGGCCGCTCTGCTCGTGATTACAGCGGGTTGTTCCAGTGATAAGGAAAAGGAAGAGCTTTCGGTCGTTCACACGTTCAAGGCCGAAACCATGAAGGTTGCTCCAATGGAACTTCCAAGCATACGTATCTTTCCTGGCAGGGTCAGGTCTAAGGTACAGGTGACCTTGGCTGCCAAGATGCCAGGTTACGTCAAGGAAGTACCAGTCCAGATTGGAGACGAGGTGAAAAAGGGGCAGCTCCTTGTCCTTGTGGACGACACAGATGTGAAAGCCCGAATAAAGGCCCTTTATGAGCAGAAGTCTGCGGCAAGGGGCGAGCTTTCTGCCATCGAAGCCAAATATGAGTATGCCAAGATAAACTTTGAACGCTTCAGCCGTCTCTTCAAGGAAGAGTCTGCAACGAAGGATGAGCTTGATAGGGCACGCACCCAATATCTTGCCCTCAAGAATCAAACAAATGCCATTAAGGCCAAGATAAAGGCTATTGACGCCCAGATTAAGGAGGCAAGAAACCAGCTTTCCTACCTGGCCATCAAGGCCCCCATTGACGGGTGGATTGCAGACAGGAAGGTTGACCCTGGTACTTATGTGAATCCAGGCATTCCCCTCATAAAGCTCGATGGCAAGGGGGCCGGATTCTGGTTTGAGGCCCAGATAGACGACGCCCTCATTGACAATGTGCGACCAAGGGAGACTGTAACAGTTTCCATTCCCGCCCTGGGCATGATTACAAAGACGCAGGTGGTTCATGTGCAGCGTTCTTCCCATCCTGCCACTAATACCTTCGTGCTTCTGGCAGATCTGGATGAGCCAAACCTTAAAAGTGGGCTCTTTGGCAGGGTGTATGTTGAGGTGGGTAAGACAACAGCCATTGTTTTGCCAATGGACGTCATCGTCATGCGTGCCGGCATAAATGGCGTGTACGTCGTAGATGAAAACCGCATGGTTCACTGGCGAATAGTCCGACTTGGCAAGAAGTGGCTAAAAACATCCACGGGTTTTTTGCCTGTACTTCAGGATATTCCACCTGGTCCAGGCGACAAACGCATGTTTGTGACTGTTCTTAGTGGACTTAGTGCAGGCGAAGAGATAATTTCTTCCAACCTTTCACAGGCTAGGGAGGGAGGACGACTTGAGCAGTAACGGTGGTTCCCATAAGCCGGGTATCACCCACAAGGCACCTTTTCTTACCTGGGTTACCCGCACATTCGTAGATTCAAAATTAACAGGTCTAATAGTGCTCTTTTCCCTCATGTTGGGTGCTTTTGCCATCTATTTCACACCCAGCGAGGAAGAGCCCCAGATTGTGGTGCCCATGGTGGACGTAATGGT
>JAADCZ010000098.1 GCA_013154175.1 Thermodesulfobacteriota bacterium | reverse complement strand
TGCAGGGAGTTTGAGGTCATGCCTGTTGGCTCTGACAGGTCCATGGAGGTACCTACAGGCACCGGTGTTGCCTGTCTAGCCCAAAGCAATCGCTGGAAGGTCATTGCCTATGTGTCCATTCCAAAGGTTGAGAAGAAAGGGGTAACGCAAAATGGCTATGAGCTTGCAGCGGGAGAGAATCCCGTGGATATCCTGGTTGAGAAGAGGCGTGTTGGCACCCCCCTTTCAAGGGACGAAGAGTTAGAAAAAATAAGAAACGGCTGGAAGTAACACCCTGAAGGCCTTTAGGCAGGGCCTCAATATCAGACTGATTACAGGGCCTGCCTCGGGTATGAAAAAGGTTATCAATCTCAACCAGGGAGATACCCTAGTGGTTGGCAAAGATACGAGGTAACTCCCAGGTTAGGGAAACCCATCCCTTGAATCTTTTTCTGTGATATTTGTTTAAACGAAGTTTCTCCTTGTTGTAGCGGTAGGAAGTGGCCACCTTGAGCTTTAGATGTTCGCTAAGGGCCCAACTTACAAATGGGGCCACCATGATGTTGTCGTTGTCACGGCCGTTTGAAAGGTCATCCTGGGTCTTGTCGTAGTGAAATCTCAAACCCAGATCCATCCTTTCTGTAATGGCGTATTTGAGCCTTGTGCGCACAAAAGTCCTGTCGATACTCCTGGCATCCACTGCGTTATAGTGCTCTCTGCCGGCAGCCAAATAATACGTCAGCCTCTGTGACCACCGATGATTGAGGCTGGCATTAAAAATGAATCCATCTTCTGAGTCAGAAATTTTTTCCTTTTCTACAATATAGGCGAGTCTTCCATCTATAAGAGAGACAGGAACGAGGAAATAGGAGTAATATTTGGTCCATGTGTGTCTATAACCGGCTCCAAGGGTGATATCCGTGCGTTCACTCCAACGTCTCTGGTAATAGACAGTGCCCGAAAGGGTTCGAACAGTGGTGGAATTTTCATAGTCGGCATCGTCATAGCTTATTCGCGAACCTACTAGATTTCTCTGAGTAATGGTCCAGGAATTGTCGAAAAAGGCACGCCACAGAAGCAGGTTGGGGTATTGATTGTCTACATAGTCATAGTAATTAGGCCCACCGCCAAGGGTTATATTCAATTTCTCTGTCATGGCGTAGCTTCCAGAAAGTTCTGATCCGTAACGGTAACGGGTTCCCCATCGGCTGGGCTGACCTGCAGCTTCAAGCTCCTGCTGCAATGTTTTATCTTTGTGAAAATGTGCCTTGATTTTGGTGTTGAACCGTTCCGTCCACATGTGATCCAGAGTCAGATAATTGAGGGTGTTGACGGTATCGAGATAGTCGTGATCTATATATTTCTCTCCATGAACCGATGAATCCAACAGGAAGTGCGTACGCTCCGTTCTGCCCTTTATCTTGATTTTCGTTATGCCATGTAGGACAAAGTCTTCGATTTCATCACTTCTCGAGAAGAGGACATTGTCATTATATTCGGTTTTGCCCTTGAGGATGAGATCCGTGGACCAATCAGCAGCAAATGCCTTCTGCCCTGCCAAATCCTGAGAAAAACTAAAGAGCAGAACCAAAAAGAGAAGGGCCAGAAGCCTTGTACAACTATTCAGGTTACGAAACGATATCAATTTCTCTCCTCTCCCAGAATCATCTACTAAATCTTAAGAAAAGCCTTTATCGAGAACGTCAAACGCCCCTATGAAATATCAGTTGGATTACTATCCTGATACTTTACCTAATGAATTATCTATTTCAAATGGTTCGGAAGGCAAAAGTTCATAAAATGTATTTTGGATTTTTGTTCTGTTCCAAGGATGAAGGTTGGTTTTATTAGGAAAGTGCAATCAGAAATACCCCCATTACCATGAGACTCGCTCCAGACAGACGCACCAACATTTCCTTTTCCTTGAAAAATAGACAACCAATTATCACCCCAAATAAAACGCTGAGCCTTTTGACAGCAATCATATAGGCCGCTGGAGCAAGGCTTATGGCCCACATGTGGGTCATGACCATTAGGGATTGGGCCAAGCCCACCATGAATACCCCTCTGGGATATCTTTTTACAACTTCAAGGGGCCTGGTCTTGAAGAAGAGGGACAAGATCGTGGTGGCAAAGAGTCCGTGAACTATAAAGTAAAATGATGCAAAGAATAGAGGGGCTGAATGCTCGATGGCAAGTTTTCCCAAGACAGATGTGATGGAATAGATGATTGCGACGAGCAGCATGAGCCATGAGCCCTTTTCCCTGACTATTGCAAGAAGGGGCTCGAGAATACCCCTCTTGGCCCTGGTTAAATGGAGGCTATAGCTACCGGCAACTATGAGCAACACACCCAGGATGCCCTGCATGGACAGGGATTCTCCCAATATCAAATAGCCTGTCACAATCATGAAGGCTGGAGTGAATGCTAGAAATGGAATGGTGAGTGAAAGGGGAGACACCCGCAGGGCCTCCATGTAGAGAAGAAGTGCACTGGTTTCAAGGGGAAGAAGAAATGCAAGGGTTTTCCAAAAGACAAGGTCAAGATGTGGCCATTTTATAAAAAGAAGCAGTGGTGCCAGAAAAAGGATGGGTGCGAGCACCCTGCCCATGGCCATCTGAACGGTGCCGCCCTCCCTTAGATATGCCTTTGTGAAGGCATCGCTCAAGGATGCAAAAATAGCGGTTGAAAGGGCTATTGGCAACCAGTTCATCTCTGTTGGCAAGAGGCCTTTAGTCTTCCATGCCTGTCAGTTTCCTATAAGCGGTGCAAGGAGTGGGCTGGGTATCCTTTTTCCACGACTTCATCACCGGGTCCTCCATATTTTTATGGCAGGGCAGACAAAAACCCACCTTCACAATGCGGCCTAGCTCCCTTTTGTTAAATGGTCTAAGGCCCGGTCTGCCAAGATGTACCAGGGGGTTGCCTTCAGTATCCACAAAGGCGTCCAAGCGCCTTTTTTGCCCGAAAAGGTCTTTATTTACCCAGCAAGAAGGTTCAAAACCCCAAGAATTCGCCCCCTCTTGATAAAATGAACCGTAGCCGAGTCCAAGGGTCTTTGGGTTGGCGTGGCAGTCCAAACATTGTCTAGCCCCAGAGGATGTCGAATGGGGGTCCATGGTGGTAACAGTTAATCTTTCAAAGGTCCCTTTGAATTCCCCGCTTTCATCCAGAAAGCTTACGAAGTCTTGTCAGCCAGGGACGAGGATGACCACCTCCGGGGAGGCCTCGTGCCCCTTTTCGTCTTTCAAGACTCCAAGTACGGGACTTTCAAATCTCATGTATGAACGAAACTCCTTCCAGTTTCCGAAGGTTTCCTTTAAAGACAATTTATCAAGCTGTTTTTCTCCCCTTTGGTAGCGTACGTGGCAGCCATAGCACTGGGGGACCCACGGAGAGTGACATGCCTGGCATGAGAGATTTTCATGTTGCTGGTTACGACACTTTGCCTCTGAGAAGGGTTTTAAGGGGTGAAGCTTCCCATCGTGTTTGCCCTTCAACGCGATGGTTCCGCCAGGGGCGGCAACAAGATTGTTGAGCATGGGAAATTTCTTTTTGGACTCTTGGTACGCCAGGAGTTTTTTGAGAGTTTGTTGCCCACCGTGGCATGTGGTGCACCTTACCTCAACCTGCTGATAAAAATGTGCCCTTTGTCTGCCATCACCCATAAGCTCCTTCTGACTGTGGCAATCTATGCAGACAAGCCCCTTTTCATAGTGTATATCCGGCTGAATTTTCTGCACGAATCTGCCATCAGGCAGCTCCTGAGCCGATAGTTCCCCATCTTCGTATGGGGTACCATAGCCTTCTGACTCATAAAGGCCCTGATAGGAAAGGCCAATGCGTCCGCTTCTGTTGTGGCATCTTACACAGTTCTCCATGGGGATGTCCCTGGTGATATAGGGGTGTCTTTCGCCCTTTTTCCCAGGGGCAACCTTGGGCTTTTTGTTGTGGCAGGCAGTACAACCCCCTCCTTTTTCAGCTATGAATCCTGGCATGGAGTTTCTTGGAAGCCACAGGTGACACGTTCCACAAAGCTTTCTGAAGTAATCGAGGGCCAGGCTTTGGGGATGGTCTGGTTTAATAAGATCCTCAACGGTCAAGGCGTGGTTGTTGTCATCCGTCTCCCCCCAGTAATATCTAAGGGTGCTGATTATGCCCCTGTTGGTGCTCATAAGGGTATTTTTTATGTCCTTGACCTGCTCCACATGGCATCCTTCCTGTCCACATGTCTTTTGGGCAACCCTCAGATCCCCTGGGTTCAATATCATACCCTTGTGAGCTTCAAAGGGGGTGCCTGCCAGAGGGTTTCCAAGGTGGCAAACCGAACATCCAAGCACATCTCTGCCATGGGCCTTGTCGGGCCTTTCATGGTGGCACGACAAGCACATCTCAATTCGGCCACTTAGGGTCTTGGTGACCTTGGTAGCCTTTTTTGAGGTTGTGATTGATACGGCAGCCAAGGCAGAATGAAAGGTGGTTGTAAGGAATATGAGGAGCACCACCAAGAATAGCGGGGAGAGGAGGGGGCACATGGCCCGTAGTCTAAGGGGGCTAGGAACATGATTAGGCATACTGAAAAAAGAAAAGGGCAGCTTTTGCTGCCCTGTCTTCCCTTCAAGATGTGGAGCGGGAAACGGGATTCGAACCCGCGACTTCAACCTTGGCAAGGTTGCACTCTACCACTGAGTTATTCCCGCCCGTGAAATCCACGCCAATAATAAGGTGCGTTCATTGGCTTGTCAAGCCCCCTTCGGACCTTGTTCTCAGCAGTAGGTGAAAGTCCTCTACTACTTAGGTCAAATAGAGATTTTTCGTAATAATTCCATGAGTTTTCTGAATTTTTGCATTACTTCCTTATCAAAAACTGTAGAGATTTTCGAATCATCATCTGTTTCTTCAATCAGTTTTTTCATAAGGGGCACACTTGCATGGAGTTCCTCGTGGAGTTTTCTGATTTCCTGGAGGGTTTCGCTATCGAGGCCTTTGATATTCCAGTTTGCATTGTTGAACCACCTTCCAAGGCGACATTCGTTGGGGCTTGTACCAACATTTGGAGGTCTCTTCTCTATCACTGCCATTCTGAAGTGTTCCAGCCATACGAAGTGAGAGAGTATGGCCACCATGAGCATTACCTTGTCGTTGGCGTGTTTCTGGGCCTCTTCAAGGGCGCTGTCATTTACCGAATACATGCCTGTGACTGTGTTGAGTTGTTTGGCAATGTCTTGAATGGCATGTTCTGCAAGTAATATCTTGCCTGAATAGCTGACAAAGTCTGTGGATCTTTCAGCAAGGTCTGCTGCCTGTTTCTCAAGGGCCTTTACGCTATTTGCCCCTTCGGTGATGCTTGCATCGATCTCTGAAACAGTTGCAGTTTGTTCTTCTGCAGCACTTGCTATGGTATTTGCAAGATCATTGACGCGGCCAATGGTTTCTGTAATCTTCTCTACTGCACCTACTGCGTCTGTTATTCCACTGGTCAGGGAGTTTATGATGCCAGTAATCTCTTCGGTGGCATCCGATGTCTGTTTGGCCAGCTCTTTGACCTCATTTGCAACGACGGCAAACCCCTTTCCAGCCTCTCCGGCCCGTGCCGCCTCGATGGTGGCATTCAAGGCCAGGAGATTTGTCTGTTCTGCAATGGAATTGATGACGTTGATTATTTCCTTTATGTGTTCTGACTGATCCCCAAGCTGTTTCATGAGGCCGTTGGTGGACTCTGCCTCGCTAGAGGCCTCATTGGCAGCCCTTGCGGTTTCTGTGACATTTTGGGCAATTTCTGCCGTTGCGGCATTGAGTTCACTTGATGCGGCTGCCACTGTATCAAGGGTGGCCGATGCCTGGGCAGAAGATTCTGCCATTGTCTTTGCAGCGCCATCTATGGCCTTAGCACCTTCTTGGACTTCCCCAACTATGTATTCCAACTGGTCACCAAGGGAATTTAGACTGCCTGCCTGGCTCTTCAGGGCGTGTAACATGGTGCCGGTATTTAGGATTATGTTGTTTGTGGCCCTGGCAATGCGTTTCATTTCAGGAGCACCCTCTAGTTTCGCCGCCTTTTCGAGCCTGCCTTCAGATGTGGTGGTCAGGGTCTCGAGGCATCTCGTAAGTGGCTTGGACAATGCACGTCTCAGCAGGAAGGAAACCAATAGGATTGAAAATGCCAGGCAACCAATGGATAGCAGGCCAAATTCCAGGAGGTTTTCCTTGATTTCCTTGTTGATAGCGGCAAAATCTATATAACGGGTGTAGATGGCTATGGGCTTTCCACTAAGGTCAGTGATGGTGCTTGCGGTTATCACCTTATCGCCAACAAGTTTTACTGCAGAACCCTTTTCAACAGCCTTGTCCAAAAATGACTCGTCGACAAGCTTGGAAAACCCCATATTGGTTCTTGTAAGCCTGCCATATTTTCCAAGATGGTCTCCGGTAGATGAGGAACCTTCATCCTCAATGGAAAAGAGTTGATTTATCTCCCCCTTGATGGAGGCCAGTCTTTCGGCGATGCGGGCACCGCTTTCAAAGGCCTCAACACTTCCAACTATGTTGCCCTGATACTTTACAGGGCATACGGCCTTGATGGCAAAGCCGTTTTTGCCAGCCTCGATGGCCTTTAGGGGTCTACCGGTATCGAGGACCTGGACTATGGAGTCCTTGTTGGAGGTGGTATCACCGTACCTATTTGGATCCCATGATCTCAGGAAGGATTCACCCGGTGGAATATGGAAATGAAGCTTGATGGGGTGTCCAATGTTGGCCTTTATGGCCTGGTTCATTTCCTCGACAATTTCCATCAGGCCCTGTCTATCGTGTTCGGCAAG
>JAADCZ010000012.1 GCA_013154175.1 Thermodesulfobacteriota bacterium | reverse complement strand
AGGTACCTTTCTATCTTCCGGGTTTTCAAGCTCAAAGAATTCCTGCTTTTTGAATCCAAAAAAGTTGGCAACAACCACGTTTGGAAAGACCTCCACGGCGGTGTTGAAGTCGCGCACTGTTGCATTGTAGTAGCGCCTTGCCTTTTGTATCTCGTCCTCGAGCTCTGCCAGCTGTGCCTGAAGCTCGAGAAAGTTGGTGTTTGCCTTTAGTTCCGGGTAGTTTTCCGCAATTGCAAAGAGGCTTCTGAGGCTGGCAGTAAGGGCAGACTCCTGCTTTCCTCGCTCTGCCGGGCTCTGGGCAGAAAGGGCGCGGGATCGGGCCTCAGTGACCTGCTGAAATACATCTTTTTCATGTTTCATGTAGCCCTTTACTGTTTCCAGAAGGTTGGGAATGAGGTTGGCCCGCCTTTTAAGCTGTACGTCTATACCGCTCCAGCCTTCACGGCAAAGATTCCTCAACCGCACCAGGCGGTTGTATATCATCACTGTCCAGAGGGCCAGGATGGCGATTATTACTGCTATTGTTATGAGGACGTCTTTCATGGCATTGTCACATTTTTCTATTTTTTTCGGTTAAAAGCGGTGTTGGGTAAAATTCCTTGACTAATGCTCAAACAGGTCGGACCTCTATGCCGTGGGCCTTTAGATGATCCTTCACCTCTTTTATGGATACCTCGCGTCTATGGAAGATGCCTGCTGCAAGGGCCGCCTCGACACCCGTCTTTTCAAAGACCTCAAGGAAGTGATCGGGGTTTCCTGCACCGCTCGAGGCAATCACCGGTATGGTAACCGCCTCCTTTACGCTCCTTATAAGCTCAATGTCAAAGCCCTTGTTTGTTCCGTCCCTGTCTATGCAGTTAAGAAGTATCTCCCCTGCGCCAAGCTCCTCGCACACCTTGGCAAGGGTTATGGCATCGACGTCTCGTCCTTCCCTG
Source organism: Thermodesulfobacteriota bacterium (assembly GCA_013154175.1). GTDB lineage: Bacteria > Desulfobacterota > Dissulfuribacteria > Dissulfuribacterales > QOAL01 > JAADCZ01. The sequence continues at coordinate 25,294 of JAADCZ010000012.1, read as the reverse complement.
CCACCCTTGATGGTGCATTGATACCAGCAGTAGCGTTCGCCATTTGGGCCAGGTATCTCTGTTTCGATGACATGGTGCTTGACCTCGTCTGGAGAGTTGCAGTAGACGCGCCTTGGGTCAATGGATATGACAACGGCCTGGTTTCCATACACCATGGATATGAGCTCGATTGCGCTCTCCCCTGTGGGCTTTCCAGTCTTGAGATATTCCTCGACTATGAGCACGGCATCGCTACCTATGGAGACCTTGTCGGCGCCTGAGCGGAAGTATTCCGCAGCCACCTGAAGGGCAGAGTAGGTCTGGCCGTCCCGGTCTGTGTAATCGCGGATTCCCCCTCCAATTGTAAGGGGCACGAACACCTCCTTGGATGTGCGCTTTAGGACCTCCAGCATGGGCATGTCCTTGAGGGGAAAATCACGAAAGGCAGTTATGTTCAGAAAGGTTATTTCATCGGCACCTTCCTGGTAGTATCTGGCTGCAAGCTCGACTGGCTTTCCAAGGTTTCGCACCTCGCCCTTTTCCCGCACGTCGTACTGATCCCCTTTGGTGACCACAAGGTCTCCCTGGTCATTGGAACGAACGTCCAGACAGGCAATTATCCTCTTTGCAAGTCTGGTGGAATCCTTGGAGATTTCAGGCAGGGCTTCATCCCCTGAGGCCTTGAGGAAGTTTTCCAGAATCATGAGGCCCTTCTGGCCGCTCTTTTCTGGGTGAAACTGGGTGGCAATGCAGTTGCCGTGCTGAACGCTGCTGGTGAACCTTGTGCCATAGTCTGTTTGGGTAAGGGTAATGGAGTCATCCTCTGGGGCAACATAGTAGGAGTGAACGAAATAGAATTTTTCATCACCCTCTATGCCGTTAAAGATGATGGACGGCTTTTTGAAGATAAGGCCGTTCCAGCCAATGTGGGGTACGGCAAGATCACCGGTGAATCTTTTGACCTTGCCCTTGAAAATACCGAGTCCTTTTACACCAGGGGCCTCTTCACTTTCTTCAAAAAGGGCCTGAAGGCCAAGGCATATTCCAAAGAAGGGGCGACCTTGTTGAATATACTCCTGAAGCGGGCCAATGAGCCCCTTGCCATCCAGGATATTCATCATGCTCTTGAAGTTGCCAACCCCTGGGAACACAAGTCTTTCAGCAGAGAGAATGTCTTCTGGCCTCTGAACGAGCTGCACCGAGGCCCCAAGGCCTTCAAGGGCATTTATTACACTTCGGACGTTTCCTGCACCGTAATCCAAGAGGGTTATCATATTTTTCTGACCTCGCTAAATGGGGTAAAGTTTGATTACAAATTACTAGATTCTGAAGGCAGAGGATACAACGAGAACCTCTGAAAATAAAGCCGGAAACCATAAATAAAGCTTGCAGAGGGCCAGGGCATTGCAAGGTCTCCGTGGCCTAGGGTTCATTGCCTCGAACTGAGCTTTTGGGTTTGGTTTCCTTGAGTTTCATTTGTTTTGGAAACAAATATGGGGCAAATGAACAAAAGGGCTTTTTCTGTTATAGTCTTAGCCCTGCAAGAATCTTGGTTAGGAGAAGCGTAAATTGGCTGAAAATAATGAAAAATACACCAGGGAACTCCAAGAGTTTTACGAGCTTATAAAGGTGCTAAAAAGGCTCAGGGCTCCTGATGGATGCCCTTGGGACAGGGAGCAAACACCACAGACGATCAAGAAATACATGTTGGAAGAGGCCTATGAGCTTTATGAAGCCATAGACAACGAAGAGGATCAGGAGGTGAAGGAGGAGCTTGGTGACCTCTTGTTCCTCCTTCTTTTCCTTGCAGATCTTTATGAGGAAAAGGGGGCCTTTACCCTTGGGGATGCCCTTTTGAACATCAAGGAGAAGATGATAAGGCGACACCCCCACATCTTTGGAGACGTGAAGGTGAATGGCTCCAAGGATGTGGTTGCCAACTGGCAGGCCATAAAGGGCAAGGAGCAGGAGGAGAAGGGCAAGAAAAAGAGCACCTTGGGAAACCTGCCCCTGGCCCTTCCTGCCCTTCAACGTGCCTTTCGCCTCGGGGAGCGTGCCTCCCGGGTGGGCTTTGACTGGGACAGGGCAGAAGATGTATTCGACAAGCTGAGGGAGGAGATCTCCGAGCTCGAAGGTGCCCTGGAAGCAAAGGACAAGGCCCAGATAGAGGATGAGCTCGGGGATATTCTCTTCACTGTGGCCAACCTTTCACGTAAGCTCGACGTAAATCCAGAGGATGCCCTCAAAAAGGCCCTGGGCAAGTTTGTGAAAAGATTTCACCGCATGGAAGAGCAGATAGAAAACGAGGGGCGAGACATGAGTCAGATGTCCATTGACGAGCTTGAATCATACTGGCAGGGGGTGAAGTAGAGTTGTCCCTGTTCCCAAAGAAATACGGAGTCATAGTGGTGGGCGCAGGCCATGCCGGTTGCGAGGCTGCCCTTGCATCTGCGCGCCTTGGCGTTGAGACCTGTCTCCTTACCATCAACCTCGACTGTATTGCGGCAATGAGCTGCAACCCGGCCATCGGAGGCCTGGCAAAGGGGCATCTTGTCTGTGAGATAGACGCCCTTGGTGGCGAGATGGCCAGAAATACCGATGAGACAGGCATCCAGTTCAGGCGGCTCAACATGTCAAAGGGGCCTGCTGTCAGGGCGAGAAGGGCCCAGTCCGACAGGCTCCTCTACAGGCTCAGGATGAAGGCTGTCATAGAACAGCAGCAAGGGCTCGATGTGGTACAGGGCATGGTGGCAAGGCTCCTGGTCAAGGACGGGCGTGTCTATGGTATCGAGACAACCATTGGCCAGGAGATCCATGGAGAAAAGGTGATAGTCACAACAGGCACTTTCCTGCGGGGTCTCATACATATTGGGCTAAAGAATTTTCCAGCAGGGCGCCTTGGAGATCCGCCTTCGAACAAGCTCTCCATGTGTCTAAAGGAGCTGGGATTTGAGATGGGGCGACTAAAGACGGGAACAACCCCGCGCCTCCATGCCCAAAGCATCGATTACAGCGGCCTTGAACGCCAGGATGGGGATGATCCGCCACCACACTTTTCCATCATGACAGACAGGGTACCCCTGCCTCAGCGCCCCTGTTTCATCACCTACACCAATGAAAAGACCCATGAGATAATCCTGAGGGGCCTGGACAGATCCCCCCTCTTTACAGGCGTTATCGAAGGGGTGGGGGCAAGATACTGCCCTTCCATCGAAGACAAGGTCTTCAGGTTCAGGGATAGGCCCCGTCATCAGATATTCCTTGAGCCAGAGGGGCTTAAAACCGTTGAGATCTACCCAAATGGCATTGCAACGAGCCTCCCAATAGACGTCCAGATCGATATGGTTCACTCCATCGCCGGCCTTGAAAATGCAAAGATACTGCGCCCTGGCTATGCGATCGAGTATGACTACTGCGACCCAATCCAGCTTCGTCCAACCCTTGAGACAAGGCTGGTAAAGGGCCTCTACTTCGCTGGGCAGATAAACGGAACCTCCGGCTATGAAGAGGCTGCTGCCCAGGGCCTTATGGCAGGCATAAATGCAGCAAGGGCAGTAAAGGATGAAGAGCCGGTGGTGCTTGATAGGAGCCAGGCATACATAGGCGTGCTCATCGACGATCTGGTGACAAAGGGCACCAAGGAGCCCTACCGGATGTTTACCTCCAGGGCAGAGTACAGGCTTCTTCTAAGGGAGGACAATGCTGCCATGCGCCTTACCCCCCTTGGAAGAAAGATTGGCCTCGTTGGGGATGAGCAGTGGCACAGGTTCCAGGAAAGACTTGGCCGTTTCCGCGACTTTATGGAAAGACTTTCTGCCATCAGGCTTTCCCCCTCAAATGAGGTGAACCAGTGGCTTTCTTCCAAAAATTCCGCACCCTTGAAACAGGGAATAAGCGCCAAGGAGCTTTTGAAGAGGCCTGAGATATCCCTAAGAGACCTGTGCGGTTTCTTGGGAGTTGGAATCCCGGATGATGATGTCTCTGACCAGATAGAGATCGAGGCAAAATATCAGGGCTACATACGGCGTCAGGAAGAGGAAGTGGAGAAATTCAAGAAGTGGGAGTCTGTTCCCCTGCCAAGGGATCTGGATTTTTCCAAGATTCCGGGCCTATCGAAGGAGATAGTGGAGAAGCTTTCGAGGGTTCGCCCAGAGAGCCTCGGCAGGGCAAGCCGCATTTCAGGGGTGACTCCTGCAGCCCTGACAGCCATTCAGATTTATTTGAAAAAAAAGGGCCTTTTGTAGAATCCTCCCTGGACGAATTTTTTTCTTTACCTTCAGGAGCATTGGGCATAGTTTGTCCATTCAAAATTGTAAGGAGAAGTCATGGCCATCAATTTCCCGTATCTCGATATTTCCAATTGCAACGCTAGTGTTCGGGTGGCCCAAAATGGCGCCCAAGTTTTCGGTTTCGACAGGGTAGGCGAGGCACCTGTGCTGTGGATCAGCCCAAAGGCGGTTTATGAAAAGGGCAAACCACTTAGAGGCGGTATCCCCATCTGCTGGCCCTGGTTCGGCCCCCATCCCACAGACAGCGAAAAGCCGAGGCATGGCTTCGCAAGGCTCATGCCCTGGGAGCTCGAGGAATTTTCCGAGGCCCAGAAGGGCGTTACAGTCTCCTCTTTCAAATTGACCCACAATGAAGAAACCCTGAAACTGTGGCCCTACAAGTTTGACCTCACCCTTACCGTTGAGGTGTCAAAGTCCCTCGATATCACTCTTACCACAAAAAACACAGGGGATGAGCCCTTTGAGATAACCCAGTCCCTTCATGCCTATTTCCTCATTGGGGACATTAGCGAGATCGAGATCCAGGGGCTCGAAGGTCACGACTATATTGATCTTACAAATGGAAACCAGGTCAAAACCCAAGGGGATGAACCCTTGCTCATCACCGGCGAGACAGACAGGGTCTACAGGCACCAGGGCTCGTGCACCCTCGTGGACAATCGCCTGGGAAGGGCCATTCGCATTGACAAGACTGGCAGCAACTCCACTGTGGTCTGGAATCCTTGGGAGGAAAAGGCAAAAGACCTTCCAGACTTTCCAGATGATGGCTACAAGAACATGGTTTGTATCGAAACTGCCAATGCCCTGGACGACAAGGTGGTGGTTGAGCCCGGGCAGGAATACACCATAGGCAAACGTATCCAGGTGGCGGCCCTTTAGATTGAGTGACAGGGGCTGCAAGCGAGTTTTTATTCGGTTAGGAAAAGAGGATTTCCAGGTCCTTGGCAGTGAGGTTCGTAAGCAGGTTGCGACTGCCGCTCAGGATTGAATAGACTATCTTCTGTTTCTTTTCCTGTAGGCCAAGGACCTTTTCTTCCACTGAATCCTTGGAGATGAGCCTGTAGGTGACGACCTTTTTGGTCTGGCCGATTCTGTGGGTCCGGTCAATGGCCTGGAGCTCCACTGCTGGGTTCCACCAGGGGTCAACTATGAAGACATAATCGGCTGCCGTGAGGTTCAGGCCAAAGCCCCCGGCCCTGAGGCTTATGAGAAAGGCCCTTATGGAATCGTCTTCCTGGAAGCTCCTGACACGTTCCTCACGTTTTGCCTGGGGGGTTCGTCCATCGAGATATTCATAGGTGATGCCCATGTTGTCCAGCTCTCTTCTAATGAGACCCAGCATCTTGGTGAACTGGGAGAAAATGAGCACCTTGTGCCCCCCGTCAATACTTTCTGCAAGCAATTCCACAAGCTGCTGAAACTTGCCAGAAGTGCAATCCTCAGCACCCAGCAGGGCAGGGTGATTGGCAGCCTGCCTGAGCCTAAGAAGCCCTTCTAGGACCATCATCTTCGTGCGTTTTATGCCCTTCGACTCAACGGCCTGCATGATGGAGGCCCTGTAGTGGTCCCTAATCTTGTTGTAGAGTTCTGTCTGCTCCTTGGTCATGGTGCAGCGCACAATGGATTCAATCTTGTCTGGCAACTCCTTTGCCACCTCTTCCTTTGTGCGTCTCAGGATGAAGGGGGCTACCAGTTTCTTGAGTGTTTCCAGGACCTCACTGTTGCCATTGGCGGCCGGTTTGGCAAAGCGTTCCATATACTGGTCCTTGCGGCCGAGGATGCCCGGATTAAGAAACTCCATCTGGGACCAAAGCTCGCCAAGATGATTTTCTATCGGGGTGCCAGTAAGACAAAGCTTATGGCGGGCCTTTATGAGCCTGCACGCCTTTGCAGTGAGAGAATCCGGGTTCTTGATGTACTGGCTTTCATCAAGAATGCAGTAGTTGAACTGGGTCTTGACGAGCCTTCCTATGTCACGTCTGATAATGCCATAGGTGGTGAGGACGATGTCGGAATCTGCAAAATTTTCTATCTGCTCCTTCCTGGACTGGCCTACATAGACGGTCATCTTCAGCCTTGGAGTGAATTTTTCCGCCTCTGCCTGCCAGTTGAACACCAGGGAGGTGGGAGCAACGATCAGGTTTGGCCGAAACCCCTTTCTTCTCTTTATCTTCTGGAGCCAGGCCAGGACCTGAACAGTCTTGCCAAGGCCCATGTCGTCGGCAAGTATGCCATTTAGCCCCAGTTTGTAGAGGAAATCAAACCATCCAAGGGCCTCCTCCTGATATGGCCTGAGTGTGCCCTTGAAACCTGCCGGAGCCTTGAGGGGGCTTATGCCCTTGAAAGAGCTCAAACGCTGCCGGAATTTTTCAAAGTTTCTGTCAGTCTTTGCCTCTTCTGCATCTGCCAGGAGATTCTCCACCATCAGAGCGTGTGAGGATGGAAAACGAAGCACCTCCTTTCCATCCTTGGTTTGCTGATTCTTTGCAAGCTCCAGGAGGCGGCGGTGTTTCTCGAGCCATTTCGTTGGCAGAATTCCCCTGCCGCCAGAGGCGAGTCTCACGGTCTTCTGTCCATTCAAGTAGGATGATATCACCTTTGGTAACGGAAGGGTCTCGTTTCCAAAGGCCACCTGGATATCCATATCGAACCAGTCTATGCCAGATGAAATGAAAAGGCGTTTGACAGTGCCTGTCTTGAAGGATTTGCCATCCTCTGCCTCGAGGACTACGCCATGCTTTTCAAGTTTTGGCAGGGCATCGAGGGCTGTGTCGTAATCCATGAAGAAGAGTCCATTGCCAACCTGGCTGAGGCCGAAGGACCTTATTGTCTCGAGGGCCTTTCTCTCCTCTTGTTCATTCCTTTTTATGAGCCTCCAGTTGGGCTCGTCAAAGAGAACCTCGTCGTGGGATGAGACTTCAGCCCTGAGGGAATCGTATAGAAAAAAGGCCCTTGCCCTGAGTCCGTCTTGCTCTGCCTTTAGTATCAAACCTGGAACAGGGGTTGCCCCCTGGACCGTCTCTGGAGCCAGCCCCTTGGGAAGCTCCAGATGTTCCACCCTGGACACCTTGATGGCATGTTTGACAAGGTCTGGAATGTGGTGTCTTTCTGCCTTTGGAAGGCCCTTTTCCATCATGTTTTTGATCCATCTGAAGGACGGGCCTGCCAATTCATAAAGCCTGCCCTCATAGACAAGCATGACAGGGGACGAGTTTATGAGGAGTGTGTCCTGGGGGGGCACTGTGGAGTCGTCTATGAGTATTTGCGGTCTTAGCTCGAACAACTGGCCAGAGGCATCCTGCTCTGCGCCAATTGTGAGTTTTGCACGTTTCGAGTTGGCAGGTAACAGCGGGTCAGCCACCACCTGTCGGTCTGGCCCTTTGACCACACATCTGCCTGTTTCTGCAAGAAGCGGCAAAAGGGTTGCGGTATTTTCAGGCGAAAGTGGAATCTCCTTGAAGTTGTTTCTGTAACTGTCAAAGGCCAGGTGATTGAATCCGAAGTTTGTCTCCTGGGCAGTTGCGAGCAAAAAAGGGAGAATCAACCTGTCCTCCCTTGGAAGGTCGCGACTGGTCAGGGTTTTCATCTGGATTTTTCTTTGGCGCCCGAGACTTCCATCCTTTTTTACATACTGCTCAAAGGCGCTTATGAGGGTGATTTCGTTGTTGACCTCGAGCTCATATCTGAGAACGAAATCCTGAACAGGATTCCACTGGCCATCAGGGGCCTGAACCCATTCCTGGGGCTTGAAGATTTCGTGAAGCTCCATGGCAGCCAGGCCCTGGCCCTGGGTCAAAGCCTGATTTTCCTTGAAATATTGCTCTGCTGCAACGATTGTAGCCCAGATATGTTTGCACGGGATTCCCTGGCGGAAAAAGGGGCAGGTGCATCCTATTCGAACAGCACCTCTTTCCTTTTCTTCAAGGTCAATGGATACCTTGTAGAAGACAGAGCCACGAATACGGGATTTTATGAATTTGTCAGAGACATGGGTGAGCTGGACTCGCCCCTCCTTTGCATACTTTTTTCCCCTGTATCTGATAATGGGGAGAAAGAGGGTACTGAGATCCTTTGTGAGTCTGGAAAGTTTTATTCCGTTTTTCTCTGTATTCAGTGGCATGGTTTCCTACTCGGGGCCTGTCTGGCTGGCCGAAGCCCTTTATTATAAAATATCCTGGGGGAAATGGATACCCAGCGGTCAAGTTGTGCCTTCATGTCTCAAGGTCGCGGATGAAAGGTCCTGTGCACCTTTCTCAGATATCCAGTGTCAATGTGGGTGTAGATCTGCGTGGTGCCAATGTCGCTGTGACCAAGGAGCAGTTGCACTGCCCGAAGATCCGCCCCGCCTTCCAATAGGTGCGTGGCAAAACAGTGCCGTAAGCAGTGGGGGTACACCTTGTCGGACAGGCCAGCCATCAGGCTGTATTTCTTAATGATTTGCCACAATCTCTGACGAGAGATGGGCTTGCCCCTTCGGCCCACGAAGCAAAAGTAGCTGTTGGCGTTTTTTAGTAGCTTGGGTCTGCCCTTTGCCAGATATTCCTTTAGCCAAAAGGTGGCCTCCTCCCCAAGGGGTACGATCCTTTCCTTGTTTCCCTTTCCCACAATCTTCAAAAAGCCCTCTTGCAGGTGTATTTGGCTGAGCTTCAACGTGACAGCTTCTGAGGCCCTCAGCCCGCAGGAGTAGAGGATCTCCAAAAGGGCCCTGTCCCTAAGGCCAGTGAGGGAGCCTGTGTCAGGTTGTGCCAGCAATCTTTCCACCTCTTGAGGGGTGAGTACCAGGGGCAGCTTCCTTCCAATCTTGGGGTTTCCAATGACCGATGTGGGGGATGCCTTGATACGGCCCTCCATTAGAAGATAGCGAAAAAATCCCCTGACCGACGACAGTTTTCTGGCCATTGTGGCTGGGGTTACGCCAGACTTTTTAAGGTGCGAAAGCCAGTTTAAAACGAGTTTGGTGGTAACACCTTCTGGCTCTTTCTTACCTTGGGACTTGGCAAAGGATGCGAATTCCAACATGTCAAAGCTGTATGCCTCAAGTGTCTTGTTGGAAAGGCCCTTTTCCACTGCAATAAAGGCCAGATAGTCGTCTATATCGTTTTGCCAGGCCATAAAGTTAAATTTCAGCCAAGATTTCTTCAGCCACCTCTGCAATGACGACGTCCTTGGTGGTAAGGCTCAGAGTCCTGATCTTGCTCCTTAGTCCCTTTCGCTCAGGGCCTGTGAGATCCTTGGATATTTCCACCAGTTTTTCCATGGCGTCTATCACTACTTGGGTTTCACCCTCTAGATCCAAAAGAAGTATGAGTGCGCCCCAGTCGTCTGGAAGGCCATACTTTTTAATGTAGCTCTTAGCGTGTTTCTTAAACTGACTGGTTCCAAAGGTGTCATGGAGCTTTTGCAGATCCTTGTCGTGGGAAGGGTCGCCCTTGGCCCCCTTGAAGAGTTTTTCCACCTCTTTGAGGTACATGCTCTTGATTCTCGGATCTTGGAGTTTCTTTTCGAGACTGCTCTTGATTCCCTTATCCCTTGCCATTATCTCCTCTCCCTGTCACGTGTCATGTGCGTATGATGTGTCTAGGCAAATAAGAAGTCCACTTCTGGTAAAACCAGACAGGTGAGTCGCCCGCCGTACACCGCCCCTGTGTCTATTCCAATCTTGTTGTGCGTTATGAAAGGTGTGTCAAAGGATGTATGCCCAAAAATGATTCTCTTGCCCCAGTCATACTCGGATTTAATAAATTCGTGTCTTATCCACAGCATGTCCTCCTCTGTCTGGGCCTTGAGGGGCTTCCCTGGCTTGACACCTGCATGGACCAGAAAGAATTTTGGCGTCTCCAGGCACAGAGGAAGGGACTTCAGAAACTGGAGATGGGACTTGGGCATGTGACGTTCCCTTGGAAGCTCGGTATCAAGGGGAATTCCATAACTGTTCAGGGTATTTTTGCCCCCAAAGTTTATAAACGCCCGGGACAGGGGGCCGCCTTTTAGAAAATCCAGAAACATGGCCTCATGGTTTCCCTTGAGGCAGATGACCCTGCCTGGATGTTCTGCCTTGAGCTCTATCATGAGTTGCACCACTCCAGCTGGGTCCGGCCCTCTGTCAACATAGTCCCCGAGAAATACCAGCAAATCGCTGCTCCAGTCTATTGGAAGTTTTGACAAGAGTGTCTCCACCTTGTCCAAACAGCCATGAATGTCTCCTATTGCAAATATGCGCTTCATAATGCAAGCAGCAAGCAACCTAACGCAAAATGTAATGATAATTGATCTGTCACCAACCTAGAAAGTTAGAAGATTTGTCAAACCCGCCTCTTTGGCCCACCTGACAGCCCTGGCAAACTCTTCAGGAGTGATGCGTCTGTCCAGGGGCGGGTATTTTGCCGCCATTCCACAGGGCCTGTACTGATCCATGATGTTCACCACGGTATCAGGGGACAGTTCCCGTGCAATGAACTCGCACACCTTTTTTGTACCGGAAAGATCTCCTGGCAATACCAAGTGCCTTATAAGGAGCCCCCTGTAGGCGGCACCTGTACTGGTATCGATCCTCAAGTTCCCGACCTGCCTATACATTTCTTTTACTGCTTCCTTGCAAAACTTCCAGTAGTTTTTGACCCGCGAGTATTTCAGGCCTATCTCATCATCAGAATATTTCATGTCTGGCATGTAGATGTCCACGATTCCATCAAGGAGTCTCAAGGTCTCAATGGATTCATACCCACCGCAGTTATAGACGATGGGAATCTTTAGCCCCTCCTTGGCTGCTAGTAGCAGGGCCTCAAGAATTGGAAGTATTACATGGGTTGGCGTAACGAGATTGATGTTGTGGCAGCCCCCCTCCTGCAAGGACAAAAAAATGAATGCAAGATACTCCTTTTCGACCTCATGGCCCTCGAGGCCCTGGCTAATTTCAAAGTTCTGGCAAAATACGCATTTGAGATTACATCCAGAGAAGAAGACCGTGCCAGACCCCCTCTTGCCAGTAATGGGAGGCTCCTCTCCAAAGTGTGCCCCAAAACTTGCCACAACTGCGCGTCTTCCTATTCTGCAAAACCCCTTTTCATCATCCATCCTGTTCACCTTGCACTGATGCGGGCACAAGGTGCATGGAGAGAACATCTTTCTTGCCCTTTCGACACGCTTGTCAAGCTGTCCAGATTCAAGGAGTTTCAGATAAGAAGGTCTGACTTCCATAACTGTTCCCTCTCAAGAAGGTTTAGACGGTAAAGCTCCAGTATGGACATGCACAGGGCAATTATCATTGGCCCGAGAATCAGACCAAGCAGACCAAAGACATTTATTCCCCCTATTATACCAAGGAACAGGAATAGATTGTGAAGCTCTGTCTTGCCACTAATGAGATAGGGCCGCAGAAAGTAGTCTATCTGGCTTATGACCAAGAGGCTGAATGTCAGTAGGGTTGCTGCTTTGAGATATTGTTCTGTCACAAGGAGATAGATGCTCGCCGGCGCCCACACGATTGCAGTGCCAATCATGGGCACAAAGGTACCAAGGCCCAAGATGGTGCCCCACAGGATAGGGGCGGAAAAGTCCAAAACCCAGAAGATGAAGATTCCAAGACCTGCCTGAATGGCCCCTGTGAAGAGGTTTCCGTAGAGGGTGGCTGCGAGAACGTCAGAGGTGAGCTTCATGAATCTGTCAACGTTTTCCTGTCTTAGCGGAAGCAGGCTCTTGAAGGCGCGAAGCATGTCCTCGCCGTCTGTGAAGAGGTAAAAGAGAATGACGAGCATCAAGAAGGACTTGAAAATCAGCACGGCAATGTTTCTGAAGACCGTGGTTCCCTTTCTGAAGAAATATTCTCCGGCAGATCTTGTAAGGTCTGCCAAGGTGCCGTGCAGGTCTGCTCCATAGAGCTTGAAGGCCTTAAGGAGCTTGACAGTAAGCTTGTTGAGGGTCGGGTATTTGTGGGGGTCGGGGATGATGTCCAGGTTGAGATTTTGAAGTGCAGCCATTCCAGAGGTGTAGACCCTTACAACTTCGGATGTGAGGCTCGTTATGAGAAAGAATGCCGGAATGATGATAAAGGCCACAATGAGAAGGCACATTATGAAGGAAGAGAGCACCTTTTGGCCACGAAGGAGTCGAACAAGCCTTTGATAGAGGGGGTAGAAGAAGAGGGAGATTATGATGGCCCAGCAGATAGGCTCGAAAAAGGGCAGATAGATCCACAGGCCGCACAAGAGAATGGACAGGGCAAGGCACAGGGCGATGACGCCTGAAAGTTTTTCTGTCCAGGCTTCTTCTGCAGGCCCCCGCGCCTGATTCTGTTTCAGAGGTTCTTGCACAGCTTTTTCAATCCAGACGGGAGAAGTTCCTCCCTGATACCAAGCTCCTTTGCAAATTCTATCAGCTCACTGAAAGAGCAGTTGATGGAAGATTCACGCAGACCCGCCTCCACTTCCTTTACTTCATTATTGAGAAAATGGAGGAGACGTTCAACTGTCTCTGCGCGCACTTCCTCTATGTCGAACCCTTCTTTCTCGCAATACTTCTTGAGCCTGTGCCAGTTGGCGATGCTCCTTGCCAGGCCCCTGTAAATGCGTCTGTCGCGGTTTGCAGGCTTGAGATCCCGCATGAGTATTTTTTTATACCGCTCAAAGACCGCCTTTTTGAGTATGCGAAGATCCACCTGCTCGGGCCTTAGCCCCGGGCCTTCAGGGTCTTCAAAGAGGTAGTAGAGCCCTGAGTAGTAGGCGATCTCCGGGGTTTCGCCCGACTGCTTGATGAGGAAGGCCTCTTCCTCCAATATCTCTGCCAGCTCCTCCTGGGAAAGCTTGTTTTCTACCACCATAGAGGACTCTGCCATGCCTTTTTGAGCTCCTCGACAGGTTCATCCACAACGGTCTTGCCATCATAGGTCATGGTGAGCCTGGGCGAGTCTGTCACTTCCCCAATGAGGGCCACACCGGTGCCAGACATGATTGATTCAAATTCTTCTTTCTTGTCTGGCGAAACCGTGACTACGAACCTGCTCTGGCTCTCGCTAAAGAGCAGATAATCAAGCCTGTTTATGTCTTCGGCAGGAACCGCTGACAAGTCCACTGTCATGCCAAGATTTCCTGAAAAGGCCTTTTCAGCCAGGCATACCCCAAGGCCGCCGTCTGAACAGTCGTGGCACGAGGCCACAAGACCCTGGTTCGTTGCCTTGGACAGGGCCTTGTATCTGGCACTTGCCTCATCAATTCTAACCTTTGGAATCTTGTTTCCAACAAAGCCCTTGCTGGAAAAGTATTCCGATGCCCCAAGCTCAGGATAGGTGGTGCCAAGGATGTACACAAGGTCGCCTGGCTTCTTCACATCCATGGTTATGGCCTTTCTCACATCCTCAATCTTGCCAATAAGTGAGAAGAGGAGGGTAGGGGGAATGGAGATCTTTACCCCGCCTATTGTGGCATCGTTCTTCATGCTGTCCTTGCCGGAGATGCAAGGAATCATGTAGGAGGTGCAGATCTCATAAAGGGCCTTGTTTGCCCGAACGAGCTGGGCAAGCTTGTAGTGGCCATCTGGAGTCTTTTCAGACTGGACAGGGTCGCACCAGCAGAAGTTATCGAGCCCGGACATTTCATCAAACTTTGCCCCGACACTAAGGGCATTTCTTACTGCCTCATCCACTGCGGCGCACACCATGTCATAGGTGTCTATGTCGCTGTAGCGGGGGCAGATGCCGTGGGAAATAACGAGGCCTTCGAGCCTGTTGAGATCGGGCCTCAAGATGGCTGCATCGCTTGGCCCGTCATTCATGGCACCGCAAAGGGGCTTTACAACGCTTCCGCCCTGGACCTCGTGGTCATACTGGCGGACGACGTATTCCTTGCTGCAGATGTCAAACCTGGAGAGCATGGCCTTTAGCTCACTGCCCAGGTCTTCAGGCTCTGAAATCTCTGGCTCTTCATGCTTTGGGGGCTCCCAAATGGCAGTAAGCTCCATCTGGGGTACGCCTTCATGGACAAAGTCAAGGTCCAGGTAGGCAACGGTCTTTCCGTTGTAGAGGCAATGATACTTGCCCGAATCGGTAAAGGTGCCAAGAACCGTTGATTCGACCCCCATCTTTTCAGAAAGGGCCAGAAATTCCTGGAGCTTGTCCTGGGGAACGGCAACTGTCATCCTCTCCTGGGCCTCAGATACGAGTATCTCCCAGGGCTGGAGCCCAGGATATTTAAGAGGTGCCCTGTCCAGGTGGAGTTCAAAGCCCCCTGATTCAAGGGCCATCTCCCCGACTGAGGACGAAAGGCCACCTGCCCCGTTGTCCGTGATGGAGTTGTAGAGGCCAAGGTCCCTAGCCCTAAGGAGGAAGTCGGTCATCTTCTTCTGGGTAATGGGATCTCCTATCTGGACGGCGGTGGCAGGTGAACCCTCGTGCAACTCTTCTGAGCTAAAGGTTGCCCCGTGAATGCCGTCCTTTCCTATGCGGCCGCCACACATGACGATTGCGTCTCCAGGCTGTGCCTTTTTCTCATAGGAAGGGCGGCCTCCAATGGTCTTTGGCATGATTCCCCCTGTTCCGCAAAAGACAAGGGGTTTTCCGAGGTAGCGTTCATCAAAGACAATGGAGCCGTTCACTGTAGGGATACCACTCTGGTTTCCGCCATGTTCCACGCCTTCCCGGACACCTTCAAAGATGCGCTTCGGGTGAAGGAGGCCCTTAGGAATGGGCTTGTCGTAGTCAGGGGGGCCAAAACAGAAGACGTCTGTATTGAAGACGAGTTTTGAGCCAAGGCCTGTGCCAAAGGGATCGCGGTTTACGCCAACGATGCCTGTAAGTGCCCCGCCGTAAGGGTCAAGGGCAGAGGGACTGTTGTGGGTCTCCACCTTGAAGGCAACGTTCAGCTCATCGGTGAAGCTAACCACTCCGGCATTGTCCTTGAAGACCGAAAGACACCAGTCCCTGTCTCCAAGGGCCTTACGAATCTTCTCGGTGCCTCCCTTTATGTAGGTATTGAAGAGGCTGTTTATCTCTTCCTGGCCCTCTGGGGTCTTGTAGTGGATTCTTGCATTGAATATCTTGTGCTTGCAGTGCTCTGACCATGTCTGGGCAAGGGCCTCAAGCTCACAGTCTGTGTATTTTGCACCAAGACCAACCTTTTTTCTCTCTTCCAGGACCTTTTCATCCTGAAGGTGCCTCTGAAGTATCTTCATCTCCTCGAGACTCAGCACCAGGACCCTTTCCCTGGAAAGGCGCATGAGCTCTTCATCGCTCATGGAGGCAAGATCGAACTCGAGCACCTCCACCTTTGCCTCTTCCCTCACCCTTGGAACAAAGAAGAAGGGGCTTGAATCGGATTTATAGATGGATTCAACCTCGTCGAAGGGGCAAATGGTGGTGCGCTGGATAAGGTCATTGGCAAGAAGGTCATTTGCCAGGGATTCGACCTGTGCCTTGCTGAGATTTCCCCGCACCAGATAGCCAGTTGAGGTGTAGACCCCTTCGTCCTGGGTGCATTTTCTTTCAAGGAGAAGTTCAATGGCCTCCCTTGCGGTCTTGCCTTCGTTGTCAGTGACACCTGGGCGAAACCCTACCTCAATCACCCAGTTCCACTCCTGGCCGGTATCCTTGGCCATGGTGAGGGCTATGGGCTCATTAATGGTGAATTTTTGTATAACTGGGTCAGAGAAGGGCCCCTTTGCGATGGCCTCTAGGGTATCTCTTCCAAGGTCCATCTCAACTAGGTAAACCTTGTATGTTCGGATATCGTCTACAGGCAGCGACAGGTCTTCCCTTGCCCTTTTCAGGGTTTTCAAGCCGTGGGCATCCTTGAGTTTGGTCTTGAGACACACTTCTATTCTGTGAGCCATTGTTACTCCTGTATAAATGATGAATTTTTCAATAAAAAAGGTCTATCGTAAGTTGTACGCCAATGGGCCCTGGGTAACAAGGCCTTTGCGCAGTTTAATGTGATAATAAAACAAGGCAAAGGTTTCAATGCAAGGTTGTAAAAAGACTATCCGGTTTGGTCTTGTGCTGCCTTGGCCAGGGTATCCATTACATGTTTCATGTCCTCAGGAATGTCTGCCACGAGATTTAATGTCAAGTCTCGTTTTAGTGGATGATTTATTTGGATCTTTGCTGCATGAAGCATCTGCCTGGGAATTTCCAGCCTCTCCTTTCCTGGCAGATCGATAAAGGATGGGCCACCGTAGGTTTTGTCCCCCAGAAGGGGATGCCCAAGGTGCGCCATGTGCACCCTTATTTGGTGGGTTCGCCCTGTTACCAGCCCCACCTCCAGAACCTGGGAGGCAAATAGATCTTTTTTCACCTTGAATCTGGTGATTGCCTCCTTGCCCCTCGATTCGTCAATTGCCATTTTTGTGCGTTTTATGCGGTGGCGTCCAATGGGAAGGTTTATAAGCCCCTGGGAGTCCTCGAATCGGCCATGTATCAGGGCGATATAGCTTTTTTTGACCTGGCGATTTTTGAAAAGTGAAGCCAGCCCCTGATGGGCCCTGTCGTTCTTTGCAACGAGAATTATACCGCTTGTGTCCTTGTCTATCCTGTGAACGATGCCGGGCCTTATCTCTCCCCCAATCCCAGACAGGTTGCCACAGTGGTGCAAGAGCCCATGGACAAGGGTATTTTCCGGGTTTCCTGCCCCAGGATGTACCACCAGACCCGGCGGCTTGTTGATGGCAATCAGGTCTTCATCTTCATAAAGGACATGGAGGTCCATCTTGGTTGGAAGGATTTTGGAAGGCCTGGGCGGAGGAATGGTGAGGCATATCTCCTGATTGGCCTTAATCTTCGTTTTGGGCTGGGTGCAAACCTGCCCGTTTACAGAGACATTTCCTGCCAGAATGAGCTCTTTGAGCCTTGTGCGTGAGACATCTGGAACCTTTAGTGCCAGGAATTTGTCCAGACGGGTGCCAGAAAGGCCTGATTCAGTGTGAAACCTGTGATGCTGTGGTGTGGTTGTGTCCCTAGACAACTTCTGGAGGAGTCATTAAAGGTATGTTTTTAAATTAGCCTTTGATCTTGGTAAGCTGCATCGAAGATTTTCAAACAAATATTAAAGAAGCTCTGCAAATGAGCCCTTTTTGCGCCTGTTATTCCTTTTATTGAAGTTTCCCGGGGGGTTAAAGATCTGTCTTCATCTCAAGGAGCATTTCAGGCTCTGCTTCTGCCTGTATCTCCTCTATTCCAAAGATCTCCTCTATTCCCCTCTCTATTTCCTCTTCCTTCTTGTTCCTGGCTATGGAAAGCTCTTTGACTAGAAGGGTCTTGGCTGTTTCCAGCATCTTTTTTTCACCAAAGGACAGGGGTTTATCCATTTGAAGGATGTAGAGATCTCTAAGGACTGCAGCAAGGTCGAAGATGGAGCCCGTTTTGATTCTCTCCATGTATTCCCTATAGCGCCTGTTCCATGTTTGAGGCGTGAACTTGACATCCTTTTCCTCCAGGATGGAATAGACCCTTTCAACATCCTTCGGGGAGATGATGGAACGGAGCCCCACAGCCTCGGTGTTGTTTTTGGGGATCATGATTTTCATGTCATTTTCCAGAATCCGCATCACATAGAAGACAAGGGTTGATCCACCAATTTCCTTTTCCTCGATGGCCTCAATAAGACCGACGCCATGGGCTGGATAGACTGCCAAATCGCCTACTTTAAACATGGCCTAAATGATTCGACCTCCTGCTGCAGTGGTTTGTTTTTAAATGAAAAACAAAATTAATATATCATTTTTGATTGAAAAATGAAATAGCAATCTGGAAAATTCCTTCACTATGGGCTCTGGCATACCTGTTTTTTCCTGTGCCAAACAGGGGCAAGATGCGCCACTGGCGAGATTTTCTGTGAAAATGTACAAATAAAAAAGGCCACCATTCGGCGGCCTTCCAGACAGATATCATTGGCTGCAAAAGTCAGTTCAGGACCTTGTGCCCCCGCTGCCTCATGCAGCGTATGTAGGCATTTTTGTAGGCTGTTTCCGCATAGTTTCCCTTGTGTACGCCCCCGCTCATTCCACCTGCAGCAGCTCCGATGGCTGCGCCCCTTCCTGGTGAGCCCACTGCAGCCCCGATGGCTGCCCCTGATGCCGCTCCAATGGCCCCGCCTATCAGGCCCCCCTTTACCGCTTCGGTAGGTGTGTATCCCGAGACCTTTTCGGCAAGTATTTTGCATTCGGCCAAGTCTTGATTTATGTAGGCGGCCCTAGGGTCATTGTACGGGTCAACTACCGGCTGCCATCCACTCTGGCTGGCACATCCGGCCATTAAAACAGTAAGGAAAAGGAGTGATAGCATGAAATTTTTATTTTTCACCAAATGTACCTCCAATCCGTTGTTTAAGGAAAATGATAATCTTGCCCTGGGAGACTGTCCATTTAAATTAGTGGCTTCCACTGGACAGTGGCCCAAAAAGTTATTATCCCCTCTGTTTTTGAAATTTGCGCATCGAAGTTGTTTAGCAGGAGCCATACCATTTGAAAAATATGAACTCTAAAGCTATCGCCCTCATATTCTTGATAGTTCTTGGCGGGTTTTGGGGCCTGTCGGGGAGGGGGCTTTGTGGCGAGGAGGGCCAACTTCTTGATAACTGGGTTTCAAACAGCGACGATTCGCTCCATGTCCTTCCCCAGGGTGTTTTAAGACGCGCCTTGGATTCTGTACCCACCACAGAGCTTACAAAACGACAGTTTTCATTCTTTATTGGTAGCAGGCAATACGTTGCAACCACCACAATAAACCAGTCCCTCCAGGCCTACCTCGATTCTCTATTTGAAAAGGCGCTGGGTGCTGCCAGTGCCGTGGTGTGCATTGACCCAATCTCCGGCAGGGTCATTGCCATGTCTGGTTTCGACAGGGATATCCCCTACACCAAGGTGTGGACAGACCGTCTCGTCCCATCGGCCAGTCTTTTCAAAATCGTCACGGCCGCAGGTGTCATGGAGCTTTATTCCATGACGCCAGATACAACCCTTTATTTCAACGGTGGGCGCCATACCCTTTATAAGTACCAGTTGAAATCTGAGAAAACCAAATACACCACGGCTGTCACCCTCAAGGAGGCCTTTGCCCTTTCAATAAATCCCATCTTTGGAAAGCTTGGCATAAATTATCTCAAAGAGCATGGGCTAATGGAGATGGCCAAGCGTTTTCTTTGGCAGACGCCCATACCCTTTGAGTTGAAGGTGGCTGTAAGCCCCGTCAAGATAGGCACAGACGACTTTGGCATTGCCGAGGTGGCAAGCGGTTTCAACAGGGAGACAAGGGTAACAGCCCTTCATGAAGCCCTTATCTCAGCCGGTATTGCAAACAGCGGAGTGATAATGGCCCCCAGTTTTATTGATATGGTGGTTGAAAAAGGCGGAGAAATAGTCTATCAAGACAAATTTTATCCTCTAGTGAGGGCTGTCAATCCGAGAACCGCCTCACTTTTGAGGACCCTTATGGAAGAGACAGTCAAGACAGGCACTGCCAAAAGGGCATTCAGGGGTTGGCAGCAAGATGAAATCTTGAAAGATCTGGTGATTGGCGGCAAGACAGGCACCATCGACAGCCACGATCACAGGCTTAGATACGATCTGTTTAGCGGGTTTGCCTGCAGCAATATTAATGGGCGCTGTCTGGCCGTTGGGGTTTTTGTGGCCCATGAAGGGGTGCTTGGCAGGAGATCCGCTAGTTATGCAAGGCTTGCCTTCAAGAAGTATTTTGAATTGATGCAGGAATAGCTGTTTCCATAAGAAAGTAGAATTTTTTTGTTAGAAAGGAATCAAGATGGCTACAATATGTCCGTTCAAGGGCATCTATTACAACAAGGAAATGTTTTCTGGTCTCGAGGAGGTGATAGCGCCCCCCTACGACGTTGTGGACGAAAAGGAGCGGGATGCCATAGTCCAAAAGAGTCCGTACAACGTCTTCTCCCTGGAGTTGCCATCAAAAGAGCCATGCAAGGGGCAGGCGCCAGACAAGTATCAGTGTGCAGCAAACCTATTTCACAACTGGTTGAGCCAGGGCGTGCTGCTTCAAGACAAGTCTTCAGGCATCTATCCATACGATATAGAATATCAAAGTGGTGGCAAGACAAGGGTACGAAAGGGGTTTATTTGTCTGGTCAGGGCAGATGACTGGGAAAAGAGGACCGTATTGCCCCATGAGCGCACCTTTGCCAAGGTCACCCAGGACAGATTCCTTTTGAGAAGTGCCACCAAGGCACAGTTTAGCCAGATCTTCATGATATATCGCCACAGGCCCGAAGTGACAGAAACACTGGAAGGTGCCGAGAAAGATGTGCTCTTCCAGGTAAAGGACCCAAAGGGGGCCATTCATACCCTTTCAAGAATCAGTGACAAAGGTGTACTGGAAGGTCTAAAGGGCTATTTCGATTCCATGCAGCTTTACATTGCCGATGGGCACCATCGCTACACCACTGCCATTCGATACCGCAAGGAGATGGAGGCAAAGTATGGCCTTGGCCCAGATGCCCCCTACAACTACACCATGGCGTATCTGGTGGATGCAGAAGACCCAGGCCTCATTGTGCTGCCAACCCACAGGCTCCTAAACCTTCCAGAAGGGATGGGAGAAGATGAGGTGCGCCAGAGGCTTTCCCGCTATTTTACAATAAATTCCATTGACCTTAGCGAGTCGGCCGGGGTGGTGGAACAGGCAGACACCTTTGAAGACGTGACAGCGAGCACCTGTTCCCAGGGCATAAGCGTGATGCTTGGAAAGAGTCGCAAGCCCTTTATCCTTTGTCCCAAGGAAGAGGCAAAGAGGGAGCTCATGGAAGGTGTTGGCCACAGGGAACTTGCCGATTTGGATGTGGTTGTTTTGGAGGAGCTAGTTTTTAAGCGTGCCCTGGGTATCGATCCAGAAGGCCTCGAGGCAGGAAAGGATATATTTTTCGTGGCAGATTCCCAGAAGGCCCTTGAAGGTCTTGGCAGTCACCAGATACTGTTTTTCATGCACCCCACAAAGGTTGAGCAGGTCTTGAGTGTTGCAGATGCCGGGCTTTGCATGCCCCACAAGTCGACCTTCTTCTACCCAAAGATTTTGACAGGGATGGTAATCAGTAAAGAGGATTTCTAGAACACGATCTTGGATCTTTTTGCTATGATTTAAAGATTTCTAGTAGTTCTTCGTGACTATCCACGATTTTGTCTGCATCTTGCAGGTACTTTTTGGGAAGTGTGGTTGTAATTGCAACACATGAAAGCCCTGCATTCTTGGCCGATTTTATTCCTGCCGGGGCATTTTCCACTGCAACCCCTTTTTTAGGTCCACCATTGCCAAGCCCCTCAATTCCTATGAGATAAGGCTCAGGATGGGGCTTTCGTCTTTTCACCTTGTCCCCTGTGACAACAAAGTCAAACATATTTCTAAGGTATGTTGGAAGAACGGCCTCGAGGATGTCTCCATGGGAGCTGGTTACAAGGGCTGTTCCAATGCCCCGTTCCTTCAGGCTGGTTAGGAGCTCTTCAACCTTGTCGAAGGGTTTTACTTTCTTGGCATATTTGTCTAAGAAATATTTCTTTTGCCTGGAGTGAATATCGAAGAAGTCGTCTGTTGTAAGGTGAGCGCCACTCGAGGCAAAGAGTTGGCAGGCCACTTCTGGCTCGATGGCACCTTCGTACAGATAAAAGACAGATTCATCTACGGCTATTCCCCTCTCCTGAAATGCGTCCTTCCATGCCGCAACGTGGTAGGGCATGCTGTTTAGAATGACGCCGTCCATGTCAAAAAGTATATTTGAGATATTTTTCCCGTACTTCACTTTTTTTGTACCTTTTAGCCTTGACACCCAGTATGACTGTTCTTAGCTTCCTTAAAGGAATTCAGGGAGTTATAGAATTTTCAAAGGGTTATTCTAAGTTTCCAAGTTCATTTCGCACTTTACAATTACATAAGCTACGGAAAGTAATGAAAATTTTGAGAAAGGAGTATTCCTATGCAATATGACAAATTTACAATGAAATCACAAGAGGCCCTGCAGGAGGCCCAAAAATTGGCCCAGTCCAAAAATCATCAGCAGATTGAGCCAGAACATCTCCTAAAGGCGCTTCTTTCAGATGATACTGCAATAGTCCCCGCTATTCTCAAAAAAATGGGGGTTTCCATTAGTGCCATTGAGGCAGAACTTGACCAGGCACTCGAGAAATTGCCTCAGGTGACAGGGGCTACACAGATCTACCTGTCTCCTACATTGAACCAGGTGCTTCAGAAGGCCTTTTCAGTGGCCTCTGACATGAAGGACGAGTACGTCAGCCAGGAACATCTTGTCCTGGCCATGATAGAGACACCTGGTACAAATGTTTATCAGATCCTGAGTGCCCACGGCGTGAACAAGGATGCCTTCATGAAGGCCCTTGTTGCCATTCGCGGTACCCAAAGAATTACGGATCCAAATCCGGAAGAGAAATATCAGGCCCTGGAAAAGTACGCCAGGGATCTTACAGAGCTTGCCAGGTCAGGAAAGCTCGACCCGGTCATAGGGCGCGACGAGGAAATCAGAAGGGTTATGCAGGTCCTTTCTCGCCGTACCAAGAACAACCCGGTGCTCATTGGTGAGCCTGGTGTCGGTAAGACGGCCATTGTTGAAGGACTCGCCCAGAGGATAGTCGCAGGGGATGTGCCTGAGACCTTGAAGAACAGGCGCATTGTGGCCCTTGACATGGGTTCACTCATAGCCGGAGCCAAGTACAGAGGTGAATTCGAGGAAAGGCTCAAGGCTGTACTCAAGGAAGTTTCTGAAAAGCAGGGTGAGATAATCCTCTTCATTGATGAGATTCACACCCTTGTTGGCGCAGGAGCCAGTGATGGGGCAATGGATGCATCCAATATGTTGAAGCCTGCCCTGGCTAGAGGCGAGCTTCACTGTATTGGTGCTACCACCATTGACGAATACAGGAAGTATATTGAGAAGGACCCAGCACTTGAGCGGCGCTTCCAGCCTGTGATGGTGGAAGAGCCCTCCGTCGAGGACACCATTGCAATCTTGAGGGGTCTTAAGGAGAAGTATGAGGTTCACCACGGTGTACGCATCAAGGACTCTGCCCTCGTGGCAGCTGCGACCCTGTCTCACCGTTATATCACAGACAGGTTCCTGCCAGACAAGGCAATCGACCTAATCGATGAGGCAGCTGCAAAGCTCAGGATAGAGATAGACAGTCTGCCAACTGAGATCGATGAGATCGAGCGCAGGATTATGCAGCTCGAGATCGAGCGTGAGGCACTCAAGAAGGAGTCTGATCCGGCTTCCCAGGAGCGCCTCAAGAAGATTGAGGAAGAGCTTGCGAATCTGAGAGAGGAAAGTGATGCCCTGAAGGCACGCTGGAAGGAAGAGAAGGCAATGATCCAGCGCATCAGGGACATCAAAGAGCAGATTGACAAGCTCAGGGTCGAAGCCGAGCAGTTGCAGAGGCTTGGCGATCTCAACAAGGTTGCCGAGATTCTCTATGGTGAGATACCAAAGCTCGAGAAGGAGCTCGAGGAAGAGCAGAAAAAGCTCGAGGAGTTCCAGAAGGAAGGAAAGTCCATGCTCAAGGAAGAGGTGGATGCAGAAGATATTGCTGCCATCATCTCCAAGTGGACTGGAATACCCGTCAGCAAGCTCATGCAGGGTGAAAGGGAGAAACTCATTCACCTGGAAGAGGAGCTTGGAAAGAGGGTCGTTGGACAGGAGAAGGCCATTATTGCCGTTGCAAATGCTGTGCGGCGTGCAAGGGCAGGGCTTCAGGCACCCAACAGACCCATTGGTTCCTTCATCTTCCTTGGGCCAACTGGTGTTGGTAAGACTGAGCTTGCAAAGGCCCTTGCCGAGTTTCTGTTCGATACCGAGCATGCCATGATCCGCATTGATATGAGCGAGTTCATGGAGAAGCACTCGGTGGCAAGGCTCATTGGAGCACCTCCAGGCTATGTAGGCTATGAAGAGGGCGGATACCTTACAGAGGCAGTCCGCAGAAAGCCATACTCAGTGGTGCTCTTCGATGAGATTGAAAAGGCACATCCGGATGTCTTCAACATTCTGTTGCAGATACTCGATGACGGAAGGCTGACGGATGGTAAGGGCCGCACTGTGGACTTCAGAAATACCATTATAATTATGACGTCCAATGTTGGAAGCTCGCTAATTATCGAGTCCACCAACGCCACAGAGATGGAGGCTCGGGTGATGGAAGCCCTCAGGGCCCAGTTTAGACCTGAGTTTCTCAACAGGATTGACGATATCATTATCTTCCATGCCTTGAGCAAGGAACACTTGGCCAAGATCGTTGAGATACAGGTTGGTTACCTTGCTGATAGGCTGAAAGAGAGTGGTTACGATCTCGAGATTACCGACAAGGCCAAAGAGTGGCTTGCTGAAGTAGGCTACGATCCAAACTATGGCGCAAGGCCTCTTAAGAGGGCTATCCAGCGCTATATCGAGGATCCATTGGCACTCGAGATCTTGGAAGGCGTCTTCAAGGAAGGCGACAAGATCATTGTGGATCTTGATGAAAATAATCACGTTATTTTCAGAAAGGGCTAATTGTTAGCCAGATAGCCATTCATCTTGCTTCTGAAAGGGCAAGGTCAGCGTGTTGACCTTGCCCTTTTTTATTTGGCGCAATGCTGAAAAACAAAATTTGTGTCTTTTAGAAACATTTTTTGTCATGCCCATTTTTTGTCAGAGCCTTTCCTCCTAGAAATCCCGCCAAAAGCCGCCTTTTGTCTATTTTAAAATCTCATCTGGAATGGCACGACAGATGCATTAAAGAAAATCAAATTAAATGAAAGATAAAATAAACTACAAATTAAGGAGGTGCAGATTTTAAAGTTGTAGAAACCTGTAAACGATAGAAATACAAATTTGAGTAAACCAAAACAAAAGAAAATAAAAACTAAATAACATTAGGAGGAAATCTAACATGACACTTGAAAAATTTTTGCCAAAGACTCATAGAGGTGAATCTGGTTTTACACTGGTTGAATTGATGATCGTTATCGCAATTATTGGTATTCTGGCGGCAATCGCTCTACCACAGTATAACAAATACAGGAACCGTGCAAAGGCAAAAGACCT
>JAADCZ010000031.1 GCA_013154175.1 Thermodesulfobacteriota bacterium | reverse complement strand
GCACTTAAGGGCGAAAGGTTTGATGGAAACAAGTTTGTTGACAAGGCCCTTGAAAAGGGTGCTTCATGTGCAGTGTGCAGGGAATTTCAAATGCCCTTAGAGGATTATCCAGTTGCCCTCGTCGATGATGAGCTCAAGGCCCTTGGGGAATTTGCAAGCTGGTACAAAAGGTTTTTGGCCTATCAGGTGCTGGCCATAACAGGCAGTTGCGGCAAAACCACCACAAAGGAACTTATTTACTCGGTCGTCTCCCAGGCCTTTTCAGCAGGGGCCACAAAGGGAAACCTCAACAATCTCATTGGGCTTCCCCTGACCATGCTTTCCATGGCCCCAGGGGTGGAATGGGCCATCCTTGAGATGGGAACCAACATTCCAGGCGAGATCGAGCGTTTGTGTCAAATCGCCAGGCCAAAGATAGGGGTACTCACCTGCGTAAGGCCTGTGCATCTGGAAGGGCTTGGAAGTCTTGAAAACATAGGCTATGAAAAGGGGTTTTTGTTGCAAAGCCTGCCAGAAGATGGCTGCGCAATAGTTAATGTGGATGATGAACTCGTGGTGAAAAATATCGAACGTACCAGGGCAAGGGATGTGTGGGGTTTTGGCTTCGGTACCACGGCCCTGGAAGATGTCAGGCTCGATCACCTTGTAAAGGTCGTTGAGTGGCAGGAAGGCGAAGGCGGGCTCGAGGTGGAGCTAGACGCGGATGGCCAGGTGGTAAAGGTTGATTCGAGGCTTCGTGGCAGGGCGAACGTGGCCAATATTGCAGCAGCCTATGCGGCCGGAATGGCCCTTGGTATTTCCCATGATCTCATTTCATTGGGCATTGAGGCATGTTTGCCACCAAAGGGCCGCATGAACATGGAACGGTTGGCGGGCTGGGTTATAATCGATGATTCATACAATGCGAACCCCGCTTCCATGGAGGCAGCCCTCGAATTTTTCAAGGGTT
This sequence comes from Thermodesulfobacteriota bacterium, assembly GCA_013154175.1. GTDB lineage: Bacteria > Desulfobacterota > Dissulfuribacteria > Dissulfuribacterales > QOAL01 > JAADCZ01. Next base: position 25,383 of record JAADCZ010000031.1, on the reverse strand, counting down.
TTACGCCAGCACTTGGCAAGAACCTCATTTTGGGGGACATGCTCGAGCTTGGGCAGGAAGCTGAAAGATACCATTTGGAACTTGGCAAGAAGGCTGCTTCCAGCGGTGCGTCAGTAATGGTGGTGGTGGGTTCTATGGCAGAAGTGATTTCAAGGGGGGCGCAGGAGGCTGGCTTCCCTGCAGGAAGGATATGGAAATTCGCCTCAGCACAGGAGGCGGCTGAATTTTTGCGCCAGGAAGATGGCATATTTTTCAATGGCACAAGACGCGTGGTGTTACTCAAGGGTTCAAGGGGAGTGAGGCTCGAAGAGGTTGCTGAAGCGGTAAAAGACAGGTTGAGGGAGGGGTTATAGATGCTCTATTATTTACTGTATCCGCTCCATGTTCATATCCCGGTATTCAATGTATTTCGTTACATCACCTTTAGAACCATCTATGCGGCTGTAACAGCCCTTGCCATAACCCTGTTTTTGGGGCCTTGGTTCATAAGGAAGATAAAAGAGATGCAGTTTGGTCAAGTAGTGAGAAACGATGGCCCCAAGTCTCATCTCAAGAAGAGTGGAACCCCAAGCATGGGAGGGGTGTTGATAAATTTTGCCATAGTGGCCTCAACCCTTCTTTGGGTTGATCTGACAAACCTCTATGTTTGGGTGAGTCTGATAATCCTTTTCGGGTTTGCCTGTATAGGATTCTATGACGATTGGCTGAAAATCAAGAAGAAGAGCAGTGATGGCCTGGCAGGAAGGTGGAAGCTGGCATTTCAGGCCATACTAGTTTGCATCTGTGCCTTGATTCTTATTAAAAGCGGCCACTGGGACACCAGGTTGAATGTGCCCTTTTTTAAAAATCTTCAGCCAGACCTAGGGTTGTTCTACATCGTCTTTGCATTCATAGTGGTGGCCGGGGCCTCCAATGCGGTCAACCTTACAGATGGCTTAGATGGTCTTGCAACTGGCCCCTTTATTGTGTCTTCGGCAGTGTATACACTTTTTTGCTATCTGGCTGGCCATTCTGGTCTGGCTCATTATCTCCAGATTCCCTATGTTCCAGGAGTTGGTGAACTTTCAGTATTTTGCGGGGCCATGGTGGGCGCAGGCCTCGGGTTTCTGTGGTACAATACCTACCCTGCAGAGATATTTATGGGTGATGTTGGTTCCCTGACCATGGGTGGAATCCTGGGGATCGTTGCAGTCCTTTCCAAGCAGGAATTGCTGCTGGCAATAGTAGGTGGTGTGTTTGTTGCAGAAGCAATTTCTGTGGTTATGCAGGTTGGCTACTTCAAGGCCACCAAGGGGCGCCGAATCTTTCGCATGGCCCCGTTGCATCACCACTTTGAAATGCTTGGATGGCCGGAGCCAAAGGTGATTGTTCGGTTTTGGATTATTTCCGTGCTGTTGGGTCTCGTTGCCATCAGTACCCTGAAGTTGAGGTAAGGGCCTTGATGTTCGCAGGTAAAAAGATAGGCATACTCGGTATGGGCGAGGCTGGAAGGGCCGCTGCCAAATGGCTCAAGGCCCAGGGGGGTGTGCTGTCTTGTTACGACGACAAGGCCCCGACAGCTATACCTGATTCCTTTGTGAAATGGTGTAGGGAAAACCAGGTAGATCTTTGCCAGACAAAGGATGTGGACAGGGCCCAATTTGCACAAATGGAACTATTGGTTGTGAGCCCTGGTGTCCCCCCCTGGCACCCCTTCTTAGAGGAGTGCCAAAGAAATGGAATCGCTGTTGTGGGAGAGCTTTATCTTGCCGCATCCATGTGGAAGGGCCCAATGGTGGGGATTACCGGCACAAATGGCAAGACGACCACCACATTCCTTGCCAGTCACCTGATTGGTGAGGCAGGGGTGAAAAATGTCTATGCAGGAAACATATCCCCATCCCTGTTCGAGGTAATGGATAAAAATGACGGGGAGACCTGTGCCGTCTTGGAGATTAGCAGCTTTCAACTGGAATACTTTCCAGACTCCCCTGTTCATGGGCTCGATGTGCCCGGTTTTGCTTGCGGGGTCTGTTTGAATGTCGCTCCTGATCATCTGGACAGACATGGGGATATGGATGGCTATAAAAAGGCAAAGGAGAAGCTCTTTTCCTTTGTGGACGAAGATGGATTTGCAGTGCTCGGTGAGGGAGCTCAGGACTTCAAGGTGAAGTCCAGGCCCGTTTTTTTGAAGGATGTGCAGGTGGATGAAGAGGCCCTGCGCATGTTTATACCCACAGGGGATGAAACCGTGGAGGTCGATATTTCCTCCTGGCCCCTTATGGGAAGGCACAACATGGAAAACCTTGCTGCTGCAATAGTTGCCGGAATGTCCGTTGGGGCATCTGTGGATGCCATGGAGAAGGCCATGGGAAGGTTCAAGATTCCGCCCTACAGGCTGGAAAAGGTGGCCTCAGTAAAGGGTGTGGAGTTTATAAACGACTCCAAGGCAACCAATATCCATGCTGTGATAACGGGTTTGAAGGCAGTGCCAAGGGGGCAGGTGGTTCTGATTGCAGGCGGCAGGGTAAAGGGCGAGGATTTTTCACTTCTGGCACGCCAGCTCAGAGAGCTTGGAAATGGTAATGGGCCAAAGGTAAAGGCTGTGGTCTTGATAGGTGAGGCTGCACAGGAGATGGCCAAAGAGCTGGAAGAGGTTGTTGGGGAAAAGAGGATCGTTACTGGCACAGATGGCCAGGATGTCATGGAAAGGGCGGTATCTGAGGCATTTTCCATGGCTTCAGAAGGGGACAAGATAATGTTATCGCCTGCGTGTGCCAGCTTTGATCTGTTCAACAACTACAAGGCCAGGGGTGAGGCATTCAATAGAGCGGTGCAGAGGATTGTAAGAGACTAAGATGGATGGAGTCAAACTTGTAATAACAGGCGGTGGAACCGGCGGACATCTGTTTCCTGGCATAGCTATCGCTGATGAACTGGCCTCCTTTTGTCCGTTGGACCTTATGTGGATTGGAACAGGAAGGCCAGTGGAAAAACGAGCCCTCAAGGACAGGCCCTGGGACTATCAGGTCCTGGATGTGGCCCCCATAAAGGGCAAGAATATAGTTGGGCTTGCAAAGGCCCTGTTTTCGATTCCTGTTTCCATAGGCAAGGCCTTTGGAATGTTGCGCAGGTTTGCACCAGACGTGGTCCTTGGTGTGGGTGGTTACGTCTCCGGGCCGGTGATAGTGGCAGCAAGGCTTCTTGGAATTCCCACTGCCATTCATGAGCAAAACTTTTTACCAGGCCTTGCAAACAAGATAGCGGCACGGTTTGCCGATAAGATATACACCAGTTTTTATGGCTCGGCCTGTTACTTTCAGGGAAAAGACGTGGAGTGTCTGGGCAACCCTGTAAGGCGTCAGATACTCGAGGATGCCAGCTGTCATTCAGATGAAGCGTCCAGCAACAGGCCATTTCGTATCCTGATTTTGGGGGGAAGCCAGGGGGCCTCTGGTCTTAACAGGATAGTGAGTTCGGCCCTTAAGATTCTTCATCAGTCTGGTCTTCGCTTCCATGCCATTCATCAGACTGGCGAGGCACAACTTGCTGAGATTTCAAGGGGTTATAAAGATCTCAAAATGAAAGTGACTGTGGATGCCTTTATTGACAGAATAGGGATTGCGTACTCATGGGCTGATCTGATAATTTGCAGGGCAGGTGCAACCACCCTGGCGGAGATAACTGCTGTTGGAAAGCCCGCAATATGCATACCCTTTCCCTATGCGACTGATGGTCATCAGGAGTTGAACGCCCGGACCCTGGAGGAAGCCGGAGCGGCTTTATGCTTCGATGAAGGGGATCTGGGGGCTGTAACTCTTGCCTCTAACATAGAGGCCCTTATGACCGATCCGGCCCGATTGAGGGAAATGGGCAAGAGATCCAAGGCCCTGGGGCGACCAAATGCGGCACGGGATATTGCGGCATCCATCTTGAGGTTGTGCAAGTGTGATGGGGAAATTCAACCCAGTATGACTAATGTGGAGGGAGAGCAAATCAAAGGTCATGTATAAGAAACAGCATATTCATTTTGTAGGAATAGGCGGTATTGGAATGAGCGGACTCGCCCAGGTCCTTCTGACCCTAGGGTACGCGGTTTCTGGTTCGGATCTCAGAAGCACCATAATTACCAAGCGTTTGGCAGCAAAGGGTGCTTCCATATTCCAGGGCCACAGGCCAGAGAATGTGGTGGGTGCAGACGTAGTGGTGGTTTCCTCGGCTGTAAGGCCAGACAATCCAGAAGTGTTGGCTGCAAAGGCTGCCGATATCCCCATTATTCCAAGGGCAGAGATGCTCGGGGAGCTCATGCGTTTCAAGAAGTTTGGAGTTGCAGTGGCAGGTGCCCACGGAAAGACAAGCACCACGTCGATGATTGCATCGGTGTTCAAGACTGCCGGACTCGACCCAACTGTGATAATTGGCGGTCAGGTCAAGGGGCTGGGCACCAATGCCTATTGGGGAAAGGGCGATTTTCTCGTGGCCGAGGCCGATGAGAGCGACGGAAGCTTTCTCAGACTCACCCCAAGTATTGTTGTGGTAACGAATATCGACAGGGAACACCTGGATTTCTACTCTGGGATAGATGAGATAAAGGCAAACTTTTCCAGGTTTATAGACAGGATTCCATTTTACGGAGTGGTAATTGCCTGCGGGGATGATCCCCTGGTGCGAGAGGTTCTGGCCAACAGCCAGAAGAGACACATAATCTACGGCACAGGAAGCGACTGTGAGCTTAGGGCGTGCTGTGTGCGCACGAGCGGCCTTGGGGTAACCTTTGGCGTGGAATACAAGGGAACCTTCCTGGGTGAAATAAACTTGACAGTTCCTGGTATTCACCATGTCAGAAATGCCCTCGTCTCTGTGGCACTCGGCATCGAGCTGGAGCTGGATTTTGAAAAGGTCAAGGAAGGGCTGGAGAATTACAGTGGCGTGGGCAGGCGCTTTGAGATACTCGGCACCGAGGCCGGCATTACAGTAGTCGACGATTATGCCCATCATCCAACGGAAATAAAGGCTACGCTTCAGGCAGCGCGTCAGATCTGGCCAGATAGGCGCATAGTAGTGTTATTTGAGCCTCATCGTTACTCAAGGACCCAGGCCTTGATGGACGAATTCACCCAGTGCTTCAATGAGGCAGACGAGTTGTGGCTTACTGATATTTACCCTGCCAGTGAAAGGCCCATTGTGGGAGTTTCTGGCCAGCGTCTTGCACGCCAAATCAAAAATGCCACTGGCCAGTCTGTGCATTTTGTTCAAGATGTTGCTGCACTCCCTGAAAAGGCCATATCCCACCTTAGAGAAGGGGATGTGGTGTTCACAATGGGAGCTGGCGCCATAGGCAAAATTGGCCCCAGGCTTGTAGAGATGCTTAGAGGAGGAAGGGTTGCGGCAGCTTTTTAAGGACGTCTCCAGACTGAAAGACGTGATTTGCGAGGAAAACAGGCCCCTTGCGCCCATGACAACCATGAAGGTTGGCGGTGATGCAAGGCTGTTTGTGAGACCTTTGTCCCTTTCAGGTCTGGAGGGTCTTCTAGCCCTTCTTCATGGTGTTCAGGTCCCTTACAGGGTTCTGGGAAATGGGAGCAATCTCATTGTAGACGATGGCGGAGTCGATTTGGTCATTAGCCTGTGCAGCCTGAGGGACATGCAGCTCGAGCAGCAGGGAAGCCTCTATGTGGAGGCAGGCTGCACTCTTTCATCCATCCTGGGTTTTTGCATAGAAAATGGCCTTGAAGGCCTCGAGCCCTTGACAGGGATCCCAGGTTCCCTTGGGGGAGCTCTATTCATGAATGCCGGTGCCAATGGTGTCTCCTTGGGTGATTTTGTTGATGAGATTTGTGTGACCACAGGGCAAGGAAGCACGTGGCTCAAGGTTTCCCATGACTTTTTCTCATATAGGAGCAGCAACACTCCTGAGGGAGCCCTTATCTCAGCGGCAAGGCTCAAGGTGAATGTCGACTCCCATGACGAATGGACCACTGGGGTGCCATCTGACGGTTCATGTTTGAAGAGGGCCACTCCAAGAAAGGTTCATGAAAGAATCAAAAGGATCATGCGTAAGAGGCTATCCAGCCAGCCCCTTGGGAGGCCAAGTGCCGGATGCGTTTTCAAGAATCCATCGGTTGATTGTCTGGCATGGAGGCTTATTGTTGAATGTGGACTTCAGGGCTTCAAGATGAACAGGGCACAGGTCTCCCCGAAACATGCAAATTTCATAGTGAATCTTGGTGACGCTAAGGCGTCAGACGTAATCGGACTCATAGATTTCGTAAAGGAAAGGGTTTGGGAGCAGACGGGCGTCATGCTCAAGGAAGAGGTAGTCATCTGGGAAAATGAGACGGAGCACTAATCAGAACAGACGCAGCAAAGGGGCATTTGGTGACGTAGCGAGCAAGGCTACGTTCTTGTCTCGTGTTTTGCTCCTTACAGGGCTCATCTGTCTCCTCATGGGCGGCATTGTCGGGACTGTTTACGGCATAAAGAAGTGGATGCGGTGCTGCCCCTACTTCTTCGTCACCAGGGTGGAGGTCGAAGGTGCCCACAGGCTCTCCAAAAAGGCGCTGGTTGAGCTCAGTTCCATCAAAGAGGGAGACAACATCTTCAGCCTGGACCTTGATGCCATAAGAAACAAAATCCTGGAGAATCCCTGGGTGAGAAATGCATCCGTAGAAAGGCGCCTGCCAGACAAGATAATAATTCACATCGATGAGAGAACTCCCTTTGCCCTGGCACGAATCCACGATCGCATCTACCTAGTTGACAAATATGGAGAACCCTTTAAGCCCCTCGAGCCAAAGGAAAACTTTTCTGCCCCGGTCATAACCGGCGTGGAGCTAAAGGATGCACCTGCCACCAAGGGGCCGGCTCTTGTGGATGAGGAGAAGATGAAGATCGCCATCTCCATAGTGAAGATGTCCAAACGGGGGGTCAGGGCCCTGGGCTTTAACAACATCAGCCAGATTGACTTTCCAAATGATCACAACGTAGTCATCTATACGGCAGACAAGGCAGTTCCCTTTCTTCTGGACAGGGACAAATACAAGAAGCAATTTTACAGGGCTGAAAAGATTTTAGTGCAGTTGTATAATTCAGGGCAATATCCAAAGGTTATCAGTGTTAATGTGGGTTATGGCCAGGATATGGCCCTTGCTAGGCTAAAGAAGAGATAGGAAATAAATGGTTGAGAGTGCGTGTGACATAGTTGTCGGCCTGGACATTGGCACCACTAAGATCTGTTGCGTTGTTGGTGAGATGGCCGACGACAAAATTGAGATAATCGGTGTTGGCACACATCCTTCAGTGGGGCTTAGGAAGGGTGTGGTCGTAAACATTGACAGCACGGTCAATTCCATTCGAAAGGCAGTGGAAGAGGCCGAGCTCATGGCCGGCTGTGAAATCACCTCTGCCTTTATTGGAATAGCCGGAAGTCATATAAAGGGATTCAACAGCCACGGAGTGATTGCGGTAAAGGGAGAGGAAGTCACCGAGGAAGACGTCGAGCGGGTGATCGATGCCGCCAGAGCCGTGGCGATTCCCATGGACAGGGAAATCATCCACATCCTGCCCCAGGAATACATCGTTGACGATCAGGATGGAATCCTCGATCCGGTGGGAATGATGGGTGTGCGCCTGGAAGCAAAGGTGCACATCGTCACCGGTGCGGTTACTGCTGCGCAAAATCTGGTAAAGTGCGCAAATCGCGCAGGGCTGGAAGTGGACGACATAGTTCTACAGCCCTTGGCGTCGGCCCAGGCAGTGATTACCGAGGAGGAAAGGGAGATAGGGGTGGCCCTCATAGATTTTGGAGGGGGCACCACTGATCTGGCCTTGTTATCCGAGGGGGCAATAAAACATACGGCTGTTCTTGGCCTAGGGGGCAACAACCTTACCTACGATATATCCGTGGGGCTTCGTACCCCCATGAACGATGCCGAAAAGATAAAGATTCGTTATGGGACTTGCTTGGTCTCCATGGTGCAAAGAGATGAAATGATAGAGGTCCCGAGTGTTGGTGACAGACGCCCCAGACAGCTATCGAGACATATCCTTGCTGAAATCCTTGAGCCTAGGGTGGAGGAGATTTTTACCCTTTTAGACCAGGAGATACAGCGAACCAATCTGAAGGAGCTTCTGGCTTCCGGTGTGGTGATTACTGGTGGTTCAGCACTTTTGCCAGGCTTGTGTGAAATGGCTGACCAGATATTCCAGCTACCTGCACGGATTGGTTATCCCAGGAATATTGGCGGGCTCGTAGACGTGGTGAACAGTCCCATGTATTCCACAGCCGTGGGCCTGGTGCTTTACGGTTTTCAGGACAGGCCCCAGAATCCAAAGAGATTCAGGATGAAAGGAGACAACATCCTGAGCAAGGTCACTGGTAGAATGAAATCCTGGTTTGGTCTTTAATGAAGAATTATGAGGAGGAGGGCATGCCCTTGGAATTTGTAGAACAAGAGCTGCAGGCAAAAATTAAGGTAATAGGAGTTGGTGGCGGAGGAGGAAATGCCATCAATAACATGATTGCATCAGAGCTCCAGGGAGTGGAGTTTATCGCTGCCAATACAGATGCGCAGGCCCTTGAGATGTCCAGGGCTGACAAGAAGATACAGTTGGGCACAGGCCTTACCAAAGGGCTGGGAGCCGGAGCAAAGCCTGAGATAGGCCGTGAGGCTGCAGAAGAAAGCGCAGAAGAGATCAGGCAGGCCCTTCAGGGTGCCGACATGGTGTTCGTCACCGCCGGAATGGGCGGTGGAACAGGAACAGGAGGCGCTCCGGTCATTGCAGAGATTAGCAAGGAGCTTGGTGCCCTGACTGTCGCAGTCGTGACTCGCCCCTTCAGCTTTGAGGGAAGGCGCAGGGCCAGACAGGCTGAAGAGGGAATCAAGCGGCTCAAAGAGGTGGTGGATACCATCATCACCATTCCCAATGACAGGCTTCGCAGCCTGGCAGAGCCCAACACCCCGTTCCTTGAAATGTTCAAAAAGGCAGACGAGGTCCTCTACTATGCAGTAAGGGGTATTTCAGACCTGATTGTTGTCCAGGGTTACATCAATGTGGACTTTGCCGACGTCAGGACTGTAATGGCCGAGATGGGCATGGCACTTATGGGAACTGGAGTTGCCAAGGGTGAGAGAAGGGCCCTCGAGGCAGTCCAGATGGCCATTGCCAATCCTCTTCTGGAAGACGTATCCATAAGTGGTGCCAGGGGTATCCTAATGAACATTACGGCCAGTGCAGCCACCTTGAGCATGGAAGAGGTTGATCAGGCCTCAACCCTCATCTATGAAGAGGCCCATGATGACGCCAACATTATTTGGGGAACAGTATTTGACGACAATATGGGTGATGAAATAAGGGTCACGGTCATTGCAACAGGCATTGGCAGGGAGAAAACAATGCCAATGGATGACCCTGTTGTGACAAGTATCGATGCTGCACGCCAGAAAAGGGTTCCCGAGGAGCCGGCTGAAGAGGAGGAGCTTCCCATTCACAAGGTGAAGAAGGGCAAGCTCGAATTTGCCACCTCGGGCGCTGGGCAAAAGCCAGGCGAGTTTACAGGCTTTGAGTCCCTCGATCACGACGAGCTGGAGATTCCGGCCTTTATGAGAAAAAGGGCTGATTAAAAAGTGTAACTGACTGATTTAAATAAATAAAAATTAGGCCAGGCAGGGCTTTACCACTCATTTGAAAAGTCCTTTTTCCTGGCCTTTTTTATTTGGCTTCTGTGATGTTTCTGCCTGAGTCGCCTCTCCTTGGCGGCCCTAGAAATGGTTGTCTTTTTTCGAACAGGTTTTTCCTTGAGGCCCTCTTCCAAAAGTTGAATGAATCTTTGAAGCACATCCTCCCTGTTGGCCCTTTGTGATCTGAATCTATCAGAGGATAGGGTCAATATTCCCTTCTGGTTGATACGTGACGAAAGCCTGCGCCTTAGTTTCCTTTTGATTTCTGGAGGAAAGGCCCTTGAACCATCCAGGTCAAATCGCAAGGTGGCCTTGGTATTTACCTTGTTTACGTTTTGCCCGCCCGGGCCGCTGGATCTGGAAAATATGAAGTGGATTTCGTGCTCCGGTATGGAAAATTTGTTTGAAATCTTGATCATTCCCCAAAGTCCTTTTTGAAAATTTTGAAAAGACCGCTCCTTGCAACTTTCAAGACAAATCTGTTTCTCCTTTTTGAAACAGAGCCATCGATCGGGTCATTTTCCTACCCATGGTAAACCAGATGGAAAAATAAGGAAATGAACCCCTCATTATTTCTCAAAGATTCTAACAGGCCGGTTTCTTGACATTTCCAAGGAGTGTCGTTAGAACCCGTGCCTTACATGGCATCTGAATTTATCAAGAATCAACATGGGGCCCTGGGGAAATTTCTCTTCATAATCTTGGCCGGTGGCGTGTTGTCACTGGCATTTGCCCTTGAGTGCCTTGGTTCATGCAATGTACTTGAGCTTGACCCCCTTTCTGAAAAAACAGGCAAGATAGAAAAGATAGATTTATCCGGATATTTTTACTATCTAAGGGAGCCCAGGGGCAGGCGACTTTCAATCGAGGATGTCTCATCCCCGGCCTTTTCCAAAAGATTCATGCCCGTTCCCAAGAACAACTTTGGATTTGTCAGCGATGTCTTTTGGCTGAGGCTCACAGTCGAAAATGGTGCCCAGTCTGTTCAAAAAAGGTTTCTGGAAATAGATTTTCCATTTCTCGATAGAATCGAATTTTACGAGCCCCTTCACCAAGGATACAGACTGCACCTTACAGGCAGAAGATTTCCCTTTGATACAAGGGAGATAAAACACAGGGATTTTGTCTTCACATGCAACGTCCCAAGTGGCGTTCATGAGTTCTTCATCAGGATAGAGACGGAAAGCGCCATGTTTTTCCCTTCTACCCTGTGGTTGCCAAGGGCCTTTTGGGAAAAGGAAGAGGATGCCCAGTTTGCTTTTGGGATGTACTACGGAATCCTGGCAGTTATGGCCATATTCAATTTTTTCGTGTTCATCTCCCTGAAGGATGCCTCCTACTTTTACTACGTCCTCTATATCCTCTTTTTTGGCCTCTATCAGATGACTGCAAATGGCCTTGCCTATGAATATCTTTGGCCACAGGCCGTGTGGTGGAACAGGCATTCCACAATCTTGTTCGCAAGCATGGCCATGATATCCGCAGTGCTTTTTGCCAAGAACTTTCTGAAAAGCAGCCAGGTGATGCCGCGCCTAGACAGGCTCATGACATGCTTTGTCCTTGCAGTGTTGGTGTTGGCGGGTCTGTCCCTTTTTGTCAGCTACAAGATCATGGTTCAGGTTGCAGTTTTCTTTGGGGCCATTTTCATTTTGCTTTTGATGTCTGCAGGTTTTGTTGGCCTTAGAAATGGTCAGCGTTCAGCGCGCTATTTCATAATGGCATGGTCAATGGTCCTTATTGGGATTGGCATACTGATTTTGAGAAATATCGGGCTCCTTGGTGCAAACTTCTTTGTGCTCTATGCCATCCAGTTTGGCTCTGTGCTGGATGTTGTGCTCCTGTCCTTTGCCTTGGCAGACAGGATCAACGAACTGAGAAGGGACAGGGAGCTTGCCTTCAGGCAGATAATGGCCCACAAGCAGCAGATAGAGACCCAGAGGGAGGCAATGATCAGGGAGCTTCACGACGGGATAGGCGCCCTTACCTCAAACATCAGCCTCCTTGCAGCAAAGGCCGCGGAAATTGTTGGAAAGGGCGAGATTCGAAAAGAGCTTACAACCATCGGAGAGCTCGCAAGACAGGGCAGGGCTGAAATCGATTCCTTTATGCAGTGCCTCGACGAGGGAGAACAGAGCCCCGAGGCCCTTCAGGCAGAGCTCAGATATCTAGGAAATCGCCTGGTTACGCCCCACGGTATCTCTTTTGTCATGAATAGCAGGCTCAACCCCAGGGAAGGTGATGATATCAACCCATTTGTCTGGTTGAGTGTCTTAAAGATATATCAGGAGGCCCTTACAAATGTTGTCAAGCATTCTGGGGCGTCAAAGGTGGAGGTGGAGCTCATAATTTCAGATGGAAGGCTCAAGCTCGATATAAGGGATGACGGGGTTGGCATATCAAAAAAGCAGCCCAACGGCCCCTTGGGGCGAGGGCTTAAGAATATGAAAAAACGCGCTGCAATCCTTGGTGGTAAGCTCACCATCACTTATGAAAATGGTACATACATCCGGTTGGAGGTTCCCCTTGGTGTGAAGGTTTAGTCAGAGATTCAAGGTCGAGGAAGTGGAATATGAAACTGATAATCGTAGAAGATGACAAGATGCTTCTTCAAAATCTTAAGTTTTTTCTTGATGCTGAAAGGGAGATCCATGTGGCAGGGGCCTATTCCAATGCAGAGGACGCACTCTCTGAGTTGGAGGAGACAAGACCCGAGCTGATACTCCTGGATCTCGAGCTTCCAGGAATGCACGGCATCGATTTTATAAAGCGGGTAAAAGAGAAGATGCCAGATGTGGAAATCCTGGTTCATACCGTGTTCGAGGATAAGAACACCATCTTCTCGGCACTTAAGGCAGGAGCTACTGGTTACGTCTTAAAGGGCGCATCACCCAGGGAGCTCATGGAGGCCATTATCAACCAGTACGAGGGTGGTGTGCCAATGTCTCCACGCATTGCAAGGGCGGTTATAAAGGAATTTCAGGGCATGGATGATAAGGAGGAATTCCTGCTCACTCCCAGGGAGACCGAGATACTCAAGGGCGTGGAACAGGGCTATACCTACAATGAAATAGCTGACAAATGTAATATCAGCAGAAATACTGTTCACACGTACATAAAAAAGATTTATAAAAAACTCCATGCCAAAAACCGACACGACGCCATACTAAGGGCCAGGAAGAAGGGACTTTTATAAGCCCCGGGTATATACCCCATTTTTACCCATACATGGGCATTGAGAAACAGGCAGATTCGACGTAAATAGGGATTGAACGGTTGAGACGAAGGGTGGAGTCGGTTCCTATCCCAGGGCTGGTCCTTTCGTTGGAGATGGTGTTTTTGCACCGCTTCGGAATTTGAGGTCTTGGACGTGTTGAGGAGTGTTGGCCAGCTGGATAGGAGTGAAAGAGATGACTGTTTCATTTTTTCTAAACGATTCCTCCCAGGATGAATACAAGGTAGAGCCCCAAAGTTTCAATGATATCTTGACCCTTCCCATTGCTGATTCTCAAAGCAATTTACATATTCACTATCGCATGGCAGGGCCACTTCATGCACCAGCCGTTGTCCTGATCCACGGGCTTGGGTGCAGTGTGGAGTTTTGGTGCCATGTGTTGGAAGACAGGCAACTTGTTCGGCACAACCTTTTTCTCGCAATGGATTTGCCAGGTTTTGGCCTTTCCTCGAAGCCAAGGGGCTATGATTATTCCATGAAGAGCCAGGCAGAGGCCATTGCCCAGCTTCTCAAGAATCACAATATCAGGCCCAAGGCGATAGTGGGTTTTTCAATGGGAGGGCCAATAGCCATTCATCTATCAAGGTTGACACATGCTGAACAACTCATTCTCGTTGAGCCCACGATAACTGAGAACGATCTGGTAATAACCCCCACCATAGCCGCGACCCCAGGGTGGATATTGGAGCTTCTGAAGGTAATCACCCATATCTACCCCTGGTATTTTGCCCGTTTGCTGGTAAGGAGAAGGGATGCTCATTCCATCAAGATTATCAACAGGGCACTGAGGAGGGTCCCAGGCTGGGTGATGTCTAAGGCTGCCAAGGAGCTTGTGCGTGCTGCCAAGGATCCAGCCACTTACAAGGCCTTTAAGGAGTTTCCAGGGCAGAAGGCGGTGATACTTGGCCAGCATCTGGCAGAAGACCCTGTCTATAACCCGCCAGATGACATGTTCGATCATGCCTCTTGTTACGTGGTGCCTGGGGCCGGGCACAGTGTAATGTTGGACAATCCGGAATTTTTTAATGAAATATTGATGGGGACGATAGAAAGGGGGATGTTTTCCCATCGCTACTAATCGCTACTAAAGGAGGTCTCCCTGTTATTTCTTGAGCTTCGCATCTGATATTGGGATGACAAAACTGAAGGTGCTGCCCTTTCCAATCTCGCTTTCCACCCAGATGATTCCACCATGAAGCTCCACAAAGTTCTTGCAAAGGGCAAGCCCAAGCCCGGTTCCCTTGTACTTCTTCGCCCTCGAGGAATCTACCTGTTCGAAGGCATCAAAGATTTTGTCGGTGTGTTCCTCAGAGATTCCAATGCCAGTGTCAGATACAGAAATCATCAGAAATTCGTCTGAAGGTTTTATTCTGCTGAAGAATTCTTCATGCTTGAACCTTTCAGGTACATTTTCCTCGAGCCACTGCCCTGTAACGGTTTTGGCACTAACCTCTATCTTGCCGCCATCCTCTGTGAATTTCACGGCATTGCTCACGAGGTTGTAGAGAATCTGTTTCAGCTTTTGCTGGTCTGCAAGAACGGTCTCGGGTGCTTCGTCCACATCGGTGGACAGGCTTATGTTGTGCTTCATGGCCTTGTGTTTGATCATGGTAAAGCCAGATTCCACCAACTCCTTGACGTTGACATTGCTAAGGGCAAGCTCAACCTTTCCTGCCTCAACCTTTGAAAGGTCCAGGATATCGTTGATCAACGCCAGAAGATGCCTTCCACTTTCGAGGACGTCGGTCATGTAGTCCTTCTGTATCTCATTGAGCTGGCCGAAGTGTTCATCCAGAAGCAGTTCTGAGAATCCGATTATGGCATTCAGGGGAGTTCGCAACTCATGGCTCATGTTTGCCAAAAAGTCGCTCTTCATCCTGGATGCCCTCTGCAGGTCTTCGTTGCTTTGCTTCAGCTCGGCAGACTTTTTCATCAGGTCTTCAAAGATCATTGCATTGTGGAGGGCAACACCCAACTGTCTCGTGGAGTTTCTGAGAAATGCGAGGGTGTAGTCGTCTGGCATCCGGGTTGTGGCAAGTACCAACACACCTATCTTCTTGTTTTGGAATATCAGGGGGAATGCAAGGATGTTCATGGGGATGGCAAGCCCCTTGTCGGGTAGTGGCTCCATCTCCTCGAGCACAACGTCACCCTTCTCGAAGGCGACCCGCCCCTCTTTTTCTCCCTTCTTTTCAAGCTCAGAAATTATGTCCAGATCGATATCCTTCCATTTTTCCACGATTCGCGATGTGAAGACCTTTTTCTTCAGAAGTTCCCCATCTTCGTCACTGTCACACAGGTACACTGCCCCCCAGACGCAGTTTGCAACATCAGATATCTGATTGAGGCACTCTTCCAGCATCTTGTTGATGTCGATGGAGTTGAGCTTGCTGACAAGTTCTCCATAGGCCTGCTGGATCTTGGTCTGAATCCAGAGTTTCTTTTTCTGTGCCTCACTTATCTTCAGGGCCTCTGTACGAAGGATGACCTGGCGCTCCAGCTGTTCCTTGTTGGCCTCGAGCATCCTGTCCCTTTCCTGTATCTGCTCGAGCATGTCATTGAAGCCCTCCATGAGAGTACCCAGTTCATCGTTTGACTGTGGAATGACCCTCACGGAATAGTCCTGGCTCCTTTTGATTTTCTTCATGGTGTTGGCCAGGTTTTCAATGGGCACTGCAACGATGCGCTGGAGCCTGGAAGAGATGAGATAGGAGAGGAAAAAGAGGACCACCATTATCCCAACCACTATGAAGGAGAAAAACTTCACCCTGCTGTAGATCCAGCTTTGGTCTGCCCTGATGCAGACATAGCCCAAGAGCCGCCCGTCCATTTCAATGGGGCGGATCATGTCCAGGTAGTCCTTTGAAAAATCCTCCAGGCTAAAGTGGGACTTGACGCTGCCGGAAACTATTGGCTTGCCATCTGGACCTTGCTTTATTTCCAGTCTGTCAGGCAGGACGACCCCGTTGGGCGGGGTGTATCTGGCAAAGACCTTGCCATCGGCAGTGTATATGGCTGCGCCCAGGATGTGGGGTTCAATCTTGAGGGCATTTAATAGCTCGGTGGCAGTTTCGTTGTCGTCGAAGGTGAGGGCAGCCGTGCTGTTAAGGGCTGTTACCCCTGCCAGGGCAGAGATGTTGTGAATGACCGACTCCCTGGCAGAAATGGCCTCGTTTATAATGAGAATGGTGGAGATGAGGAGAATCATCAGCCCCGAGGTGGCCAGAATCATGCCAGTGAGCTTGTGTCTCAATGAGAGGTTTTTAAAAGGTGGTTTCACTGAATTACCTCTGCCGCTCCGGTTTGTATATCTTGGCAATCCTGAGGAGTTTTGAATTGAAGGAAATTCCCTCCTGTTGGGCCGCCTCGACGCTAACCTGAATTTGTATCCTTTTGCCTGTGAATATGAAGGCAACCATGCCACCTTTTTTGAGAAACTCTTCGGACTCTCCCAGGGTCAAAACTGGATGTCCCCGTAATAATTGCAATATTTCATCCACATTCCCCTTGAATGAGTTGCCGATAAAGAGTATGTCGCAGTCCTCAATTTCCGATGGATCATCTATTATTTTTACAACCGCCTCCCTACCCTTTATTTTTTCGCCAGAGATGATGATTTGCAGATTGCGGGCCACCTGTGGATTCCCCATGACACCTATCACAAAGGGCCTGTCTTGGGTGGCCTGATCAGGCCATCTGACAAAGTTGGTGAGGTTGAAGATGAAGGCGGCTTCCACCTGATCCAGGTTGAAAGCGGCCAGGCAGGGTCTAGGGCAAGGAAAGGTGCCTAAAAGGACCAGGATATAAAATATGCATATAACCCCCCTTGTAAACGGGGTTTTTGGGGCTATGGTCATCATCCTTGTCAGAAAGTCCACGTCACCTTTCCATAAACTGATCTGGGCACTTCTGAATCGGTAATGCCACTGACCGAAACATATTCTGGATGCTGGTTGTCCAGCAGGTTCTCCAACTTGAGACTCAAAGAAAGATTTTTGAGTGGATTCCAACCCAATCTGATGTCCAGTCTAGTGTATGCTGGAACATTCAGTGCCTCCAGCTCGTCCACATAGAACAGTAGGGTGTCTAGCTGGAAATTGTAGGGTAAATCCATGTAACTCTTCAAGGAAACCTGGTTTCTTGGAATGTTTTTGTCCCCTAGCTCGGAATCTCCAGGGCTGTGGCGTGAATGTAAGCGCAGTTTGAGCCAGCTGTAAGAAAGGCTAGTCTTCCACCAGGAGGCCAGCTCCACCGTGCCTGTAACCTCCACACCATAGCTGTCTTCGTGAAACTGGTTTTCGATGACTATTGGTATCAGTCTCGAATCAGGCGGTGGGAACGTGGTAAAGGGCGGTATGGCCGTCTTTCGAACACTTGTTCTAAGGTCCCTGTAAACATTGTAAAACGTGGCGATATCAAAGGAAAATCTACGTTCTGGCACATACCTGTAGCCGGCCTCATAGGCAATCACCTTTTCTGAATCGAAATCATTGTTGCCCACGAGGGCCAGGGTATTTTCAGTGACGCCCGTCTTGAAGACGCGGAGCTTTAGAAGCATGTCGTGATCCGCCCTGGAGGGGGTGCGAACTGCACGAGAGACTGCTGCCCAGAAGGTTTGTGCCCTTGAGGGTTTGAGTCGAAGTCTAATGCTTGGCTGGACTTCAAAGCCTGTATAGTCGTTGTGTTCCAGTTTCGTGCCCAGGGTTATGTCGAGGAAGTTTGGAAATATGGTGATTTTGTCTTGTATAAAAGACGAAAACAGGTTGTCTGAACGTCTTTCATCCTCGAAGTCGAAGATCAATGATGGGGGGATGTGATCCCATGTGAGTCTGTAACCCAGCCCCCATACTACGTCATGTCTGTTAAAGGCGTGAAAGTGGTGCTGAAAGTCGATGTCTATGGTGTCCCTGGTTTCTTCCAGGTAATCAGCCCCTTTGTAGGAGTGATCGAAATACCACTGGAGTGAAAAGTCCGAGGTGTCGGACAGTTTACGGGTCCATCTGCCCAACAGGTCGCCTCCGGAGACGTCTGTCTTGGCCCTGTTTTTCGTGACTCCCTTTTGGATATAAATGACGTTGTTGATGTAATCGTAGCTTTTGCCTACAAAGATGTCTCCCTCAAGGGTGAATGAGTCCCTCGGGGATGGATTCCAGTCCATGCGAAAGCCACTTCTGCCCTGATCCCAGTCGTCATTTGCATCCGAACCATCCTTTAACTTGAAGGAGTCCCTGTTGAAGTATTTGGCATAGGCCCTGTACCAAAGGTTATCGCCGATTTTTCCGCCATGTCGAATTCCGCCAAAACCCTTTTGGATGTTGCCATATCCGCCATTTACCTCAGTTCCCTGGGTTTGAACCGCCTTTTTGGTGATGATGTTGATTACACCGTTGACTGCATTTGCGCCCCAAAGGGTGGCCCCTGGCCCTCTGATGACCTCGATCCTATCGATATCATCGATGAACGTGTCTAATATGTCCCAATAGACTCCTGAGAAGAGGGGAGTGTAGACACTCCTGCCATCGATGAGCACAAGGAGTTTGTTTGCAAACCAGGCGTTGAACCCCCTGCAGCTTATTGCCCACTTGTTCCCGTTTATTCGGGCTACATCCATGCCTGGAACCATTCTGAGCAGTTCAGGAATGCTTGTAAGCCCGCTCCTTCTAATGTCTTCCGAGGTGATTACGTAAATGGCCGCATCCGCGTCTGCCATTTTCTCCTCGGTCTTGGACACTGTGGTGACCTCTAGGGAGGCCAGCTGTTCTATCGAGAGGTTCTTGAGATAAAACAGTGTCTCCTCTGAAGGGGCATGTTGCGAAGAAAAGGCCGGGCATTCGAGAGCAAAGGGTAAAAAGGCCAGTAAGGCGAACAAAATAGTGACTAATGAGACATTGATCCTGCTTGACATGAGACTTCACCTGCGGAAAAAACGGGAGATTTCGTCTAAAAAGGTCCGTGTATCAATGGGTTTGGTGATATACCCATCACAGCCTGCATCCAGGGCCTTTTTCTTGTCCCCAGTCATGGCGTAAGAGGTGAGGGCGACGATGGGTATTGCGTGGGTCTCTGGGTCTTTCTTCAGTATCTGCGTTGCTTCGAGGCCATCCATTCCAGGCAGTTGTACGTCCATCAAGATGATGTCGGGGTCTGTGCTCCTGGCCAGTTGAATTCCAGTCTCTGCATCCACTGCCTCTATCACCTGGAAATTACCCAGTTTCAGCAGGGTTCTCACGAGCTTCATGTTTAACTCGTTATCTTCGATTACCAGAATCTTTCTGTCCTCCACGGTCTACCATACTCCTGCATGCTAGTTGTCTTCAGGGGGCATATGCATATTGTTGACAGGCCCATCGAGGGGAAGAGAAAATGCGAATGTACAGCCTTTGTCTTCCGAACCGTTTTTTAGCCAGATCTTTCCGTTGTGGAGCTCCACTGCCATTTTGCAAAAGGCCAGCCCCAGGCCAACACTGCCACTTGTGACACCCTTTTTCTTGAGTTTCACCTGTTCGAACTTGTCAAAGATCCTGTCATGATAGGTTTCATCGAGGCCAGGGCCGGTGTCTGTTACAGAAATTGTCATGACGCCCTCTTTGGGGTCTGGCTCAATGGCAATGGTGATCTGGCCCTGACTGGGGGTGTGTCTAACTGCATTATCCAGCAGATTTGCCACCACCCTTTTAATAAGGTTTCTGTCCAGCATAAGGGTGGGGCAGTCTGGCGGCTGTTTGAAGTCCAAGGTCAGTTTTTTTATCTCCATCTGGGGTCTTAACTGTTCAATCACCTCGTGGATTAAGTCCCTTGGGTCTGTTTCGCTGAGATTTAAGTCTAGTTTCCCCTCTTCCATCCTGTAGATGTCAAGGAGCCCCTGTATCATCTGGTCAAGATAGTCGCAGTGCTGCTGGGCATTTTCGAGATATTTTTTTATTTCAGCACTTGGATCGAGCTTCATGAGAGACAGATCGATATTCATGGATATGCTGGTAAGTGGTCCCCTCAGATCGTGAATGATCATGTGGGTGAGACCTTCCTTTACCCTCTCTGCCTCTTGCAGCTGCCGGTTCTTTTCCTTGAGGATGGAGTAATTTTTCAGAAGTTCATCCTGGTACCTCTTTATGCGCAGAAGGGATTTGACACGGATTATCAGCTCGATTCTGTCGACAGGTTTGGAAATGAAGTCGTCGGCACCTGCCTCCATGGCCTGCTGCCGGTGAATCTTTTCTTGAAGGGCCGTGACCATGACCACTGGGATGATCCTGGTCTCTTCATCCTGTTTAAGTTTCTGGCACACCTGGAATCCGTCCATCTCGGGCATCATGACGTCGAGAAGGACGATGTCAGGCTGAACCTCCTTGACCATGGACAGGGCCTCTGGACCGCTGGCTGCCTGATGAATTTCATAGCCCTCAGGGGCCAGCATGGCGGACAATATTTTGAGATTGACAGGCTCGTCGTCTACCAGAAGTATTTTATACGATTCCATGGAATTCCTTCTGAAATGCTTTGTTTTTTTGTATCGGCCAAATCTATAATATTTTGAAATTTTCTTGGCTTGGTGGCTAAAATACCTACCCCTAAGGATATTTAAAGATTAAAATAATGTTAAAGTTTTGTTTCTATTTGGTAAAAATCGAATAACAGTGTCACAAGATAAGGAGCCTCCATGTTTTTCAGTCCCTTCGACATCCTGTTCTTTTTGCTGTTTTTCTTTCTGGCTTTTGCTCTGTTGGTCTTTATACACATTGGTCTCATTACCATCGCCTTTGAAAGGATAGGCCTTACAGAGAGTCAAACTTTTGGCTTTTTGCTTCTTTCCCTTCTGGGTAGCAGTATCAACATTCCTATTAAGAAAATAGAAGTGGATACGCCCCTGGAGCCCTTTGATCATCCAGTGCGTTTTTTTGGGATGGTGTACAATGTTCCCAGGCAAATCAAGGGGCAAATGATAATTGCAGTCAACGTGGGCGGGGCAATAGTTCCCTTTTTGCTATCATGTTACCTCATGGTGAAACATCATATTTTCATTGAGCCAATTGCTGCAGCGCTCTTGGTTGCCTCCCTCACCTACTTTTTTGCAAAACCGGTGCCTGGTATCGGCATCGCCATGCCCGTATTCATTCCGCCTCTGATAGCAGCGGCAGTAACCCTAATCCTTGGCCCTTCTCCCCATGCCCCGGCAATTGCATATATTGCAGCCACCATGGGGACACTTCTTGGGGCAGATATATTTCATCTGAAAGATGTCAAAAAGCTTCAGGCCCCGCTGGTTTCCATTGGCGGTGCTGGAACTTTTGACGGTATCTTCCTTGCCGGGATTATTGCTGTACTACTTGCTTAAAGGAGTGTCTTCAGACTCTGGCGATACAAGGGGGCAGATGACTTCGTTTAGAAAGGGAGCAAGCCCCTTTTTCGTCTTCGCAGACAGAACATAGGGCCCCTTGGATAGTTTTGGCATGAGCAACTTGGCGCGTTCCAGATTGGCCTTTATCTTGTTGTTTGATAGCTTGTCAGCCTTGTTGAATACCACGAAGGGTTCAACACCAATGGATTTCAGGTAGTTCAAGAGGCCGATATCCAGTTCGTTTACCCCGCGTCTGATGTCAAAGATGCATACAACTCCCCTTAAGTTTTCCCGAGTGGACAGGTAGCGTTCTATGAGTCTTTGCCACTTTTCTATAACCTTTTTGGGAGCCTTTGCGTAGCCATAGCCTGGAAGGTCAACGAAATAGGCGGATTTGTTGATGAGAAAGAAGTTGAGTGCCTGGGTGAATCCAGGCCTGCTACTAACCTTTACATACTTCCGCCTTCCAAAGATGGCATTTAGGAGAGACGACTTCCCTACATTGGAGCGGCCTGCAAAGGCAATTTCCACAGGCAGCTCCTCGGGAAGGTCATTTATTGAGTAAACGCTTTTGACAAACTCTACATTTTTTATGCACGATGCGCCGGATTCAGCCAAATTATAGCACCTTGTTCAGGGAATATTCGATTATACCCTGGGCCCCTGCCTCCTGGAGCTTGGGCACGAGCTCCCTTACGCTTCCCTCGTCTATGACCGTTTCAATGGAACACCAGTCCTGATTGTAGAGCGGGGAAACCGTGGGGGCATTGAGGCTCGGCAGCAGTGAGACTACCCGTTGCACCTTCTCCTTGGGGCAGTTCATCTTGAGCCCCACGAGTCTGTCTGCCCTCAAGGCGCCTGTCATGAGCATTGCAATTTGTTCAATTTTTCTGCGCTTCCATTCATCCTGCCAGGCATCCTCATTGGCAATGAGCTTTGGATTTGTTTCCATTAATTCTTCGATGATGACGAGCCCGTGGGCCCTAATGGTGGTTCCAGTCTCAGTGACTTCAACAATTGCGTCTGCGAGTCCTGAGACAACCTTTGCCTCTGTGGCGCCCCAGGAGAATTCAACCTCGACGTTGATGCCCTTTTCGGCAAAGTATTTCTTCGTGAAGTTTACGAGCTCGGTGGCAATCTTTTTCCCTTCCAGATCTTCCGGCTTCCTGTATGGGGAATCTGCCGGTACTGCCAGCACCCACTTGGCAGGTCTGCGGCTAACCTTGGAATAGATGAGGTCTGTTACGACATGAACCTTTGATTCGTTCTCTAGTATCCAGTCATACCCGGTTATTCCAACATCCAGGGTGCCGTTTTCTACATATCTGGACATTTCCTGGGCCCTGCAGATAGAGCAAGAGATCTCCGGGTCGTCGATATCTGGGAAATAACTTCTGTGATGCACATTTATTCGCCAGCCAGACTTGGCAAGAAGTTCGATTGTGGCCTTTTCAAGGCTGCCCTTTGGAATGCCGAATTTTAGCTTTTTCACTTTTTGTATATCTCCTTCGGATCAAAGACAAGTTCGCCTACTTCCCTGATGACGTCTCCCTCTACCTTGTTGAAGAAACAGCTTCTGTGGCCAGTATGGCATGCCGCGCCGCCAAGCTGTTCCACCTTGAGGAGAACGGTATCCAAGTCACAGTCCACATATGCCTCTTTGACTATTTGGACATGGCCTGAAGTTTCACCTTTAAGCCAAAGTTTTTGCCTGGATCTGGACCAGTAGTGGGCCTTTCCAGTCTCAAGGGTCTTTTCCCATGCCTCTTTGTTCATGTAGGCGAGCATGAGGACATCTCCAGTTTCAAAGTCCTGGGCTATTGTTGGGAGGAGTCCTCCACATTTTTCAAAGGCAAGCTCCAATGCCTTCTTCATTTCACTTGCTCCAATGGTTTTTAGTGGGCAAAGTTAATCCCCGACTGCATCCTTGGCAAGCCTTGAAGGTTTGAATCGTTACAGTTGTTTGGGATAGTTATTTCATTCGGCGTCTGTTTCGGCCATGATCCAACTTTCATAATCTGGCAAGGCCTTATCAATTTCCACAGCCACTATTTGTGGCAGTTCATAGGGGTGATTCTCCCTGATTGTTTCCTGGGCCTTGGAGTAGAGGGATGCTGGGATCTTGAACTTTACCTGAAACTCCTGGTCTTTTTCCAGGTTCCCTTCCCACCAGTAAAAGCTCGTGATTGGGCCAGAGACCTGAGCACAGGCAGCAATGCGTTTTTCGACCAGGGTCCTTGCTAGCTTTTCTGCATCCTCCCTGTTGCCACAAGTTGTAATGACCATGACTATCTTAGACATGCCTTTGGGCCTCCTAGGTTATGATTAACTGATTTATTAAAATTAAAAATTAAGTCGCCTACAAATATTTGTACAGAAAAATGGTCTTTCTGACAGTGTGGCCTTCATCACTACCCAACTTCAGGCCCTAGAGAACTTTGGAGACTGGTTGTGATTTTTTTTTTACTTGGCCATATTTGGCGGACGAGCAGGTAATTTGGGGTAAAAGTCAAATGTTTTGAGCAAGAAGGTTTTTAATTTTGCGTAAGTCTTGTATAATTGCTATGATTTTTTTACAAGAAAACTAATTCTTTTCCCAATTACAGAAAACGGAATATGCAAAAAGAGAAAAAAGAGTGCCTCTGCAGATTTGGTGTTTCGATTCCAAAGGCCCTAATCGAGGCCTTTGATGACTATATCAAGGTGCGGGCCTACAAGAACAGGTCCGAGGCCATTAGGGATCTCATACGCGAAAAACTGGTGGAACAGGAATGGGAGGCGGATGCCCAGGACCGTGAGGTCGTTGGAACCATCACCTATGTATTTGATCACCATAAGAGGGAGCTGGTTGACTCCATCATCCGAATCCAGCATCAGTTTTCAGATCACGTAATTGCCTCTCAACACGTCCATCTGGATCACGATAATTGCCTCGAGGTTGCAATAGTGCGCGGCAAACCAAGTACCCTGAGAGGAGTGGCCTACAAACTCAAGGCCCTCAAGGGCGTAAAGCATTGCCGTTTCACGATGACTACAACAGGTTCAACCTTGAAGTAGCCTCATTTACCAGGGAAATAGATAGTTAGAAATCATCAGGAGTAGTAGATGGCTGAGCAGCAGGAATTGTTCAAAGAAAAGGTGGATGTCTGTGACATATCCGCCGAGTTGAAAAGGTCTTACTTGGATTACGCCATGAGCGTTATCATAGGCCGTGCACTGCCAGACGTGCGTGACGGTCTCAAGCCCGTTCACAGGCGCATCCTTTACGCAATGCACGAGCTGGGCAATGCCTACAATCGCCCATATAAAAAATCTGCCCGTATCGTTGGGGATGTTATCGGTAAGTATCATCCCCATGGTGATGCCGCGGTTTATGACGCCATAGTCCGTATGGCCCAGGATTTCTCAATGGGCTATCCCTTGATAGACGGTCAGGGTAACTTTGGTTCCATTGACGGGGATTCCCCGGCTGCAATGCGTTACACAGAGGTACGCCTAACGAAGCTTGCCCATGAACTCTTGCAAGACCTGGATAAGGAGACCGTCGACTTCGTTCCAAACTACGACAACTCCCTTCTGGAACCGACGGTTCTTCCCTCAAAGATTCCAAACCTTCTCATAAATGGTTCCTCTGGAATCGCAGTTGGTATGGCCACCAACATTCCTCCACACAACCTTGGAGAGGTGGTGGACGCCCTTCTTGCCCTCATCAAGAATCCCAATCTCACTGTGGCCGACCTCATGGAGTATGTGGAAGGGCCGGACTTTCCAACCGGTGCATACATTACTGGAAGAAAGGGCATAAAGGAGGCCTATGAAACAGGGCGCGGAATTGTGCGCATGAGGGCCAGGGCCACCATAGAGCAGGTAGCCAAGGGGAATAAGGAACAGATTATAATCACTGAGATTCCCTATCAGGTAAACAAGGCAAAGCTTGTTGAAAGGATTGCAGCCCTCGTTCGCGACAAAAAGATAGACGGCGTCCATTCCGTAAGGGACGAATCAGACCGTCAGGGCATGCGCATCGTGGTGGAGCTCAAAAAGGACGGGGTTGCCCAGGTGGTGCTGAATCACCTCTACAAGCACACGGCAATGGAGACGAGCTTTGGCATAATCCTTCTGGCCATTGTTCACGGAAAGCCAGAGCTCTTGAATCT
>JAADCZ010000024.1 GCA_013154175.1 Thermodesulfobacteriota bacterium | reverse complement strand
GCAGGGCCTCATATTTTTTGCCATTTGACATCATCATGAGCTGCATGCCCTTTTTGAGGGTGCCTTCGACAACGCGCACCAGCACGATGGCCCCCTGATAGGGGTCGAACCATGAGTCAAATATCAGGGCCTTGAGTGGGGCGTCTGGATTGCCCTTAGGGGGTGGAATCTTGTTTACAATGGCCTCCAGCACCTCTTCGGTGCCAGTTCCTTCCTTGGCACTCACGAGTATGGCCTCAGAGGCATCGAGGCCAATTATATCCTCGATCTGCTGGGCCACTGCGTCTGGGTCAGCACTGGGCAGATCGATCTTGTTCAGCACCGGGATGATCTCGAGGTCGTTTTCAAGGGCAAGATAGACATTGGCAAGGGTCTGGGCCTCGACCCCCTGGGTGGAATCCACGACCAGAAGGGCACCTTCGCAGGCAGCAAGGCTCCTTGAGACCTCATAGGAAAAGTCGACGTGCCCGGGTGTGTCAATGAGATTTAGGAGATAGCGTTTCCCATCTTTGGCATCATAGAAGAGCCGGACGGTCTGGGCCTTTATGGTTATGCCCCTTTCCCGCTCGATGTCCATCTGGTCTAGGAATTGCTTTTTCATCTCCCTAGCAGTCACACTGCCAGTGAATTCCAGTATCCGATCAGCCAAAGTGGACTTTCCATGGTCTATGTGGGCGATAATTGAAAAATTTCTTATGCGATCAATGTCTGTTTTCATAATTTTTTTAAAATCTTTTCCTATCTCATCCCCTGGCCATAGCAAAATTTAAGGTCTGTAATGATAACTTTCAAATTTTTTAAGACAAGTATTTTGAATGACTTTAGGAAAAATTTAATGATGCCGAACAGGTTATTAGCATAAAAAACATCAGGAACTGCTTGAGGACACATGAAAAAATTCAGCCTTACAGATCTTTTTAGGAAAAAGCCGAAGCCTACCCTAGGGGTAGATATAGGTTCACACACAATAAAGGTGGTGGAGTTTTCAGGTGGTAGCAAAAAGGTTGTAAAGAAGGTGGGCAGGGCACTGCTCCCCCAGGGGGCCATTGTAGATGGTTCCATAAAGGATAAGGAGGTTGTCCAGGAAGCCCTCCATAAGCTCATAAGTAACCTTCAGCCATCCCTCAAGAGGGTCTCTACTTCCATTTCCGGATATTCGGTGATCGTCAAAAAGATTCACGTCCCGTATCTGGGGGAAAAAGAGATCGAGGAGAACCTTATCGTTGAGGCTGAAAAGTATGTCCCCTTCGAGATTTCAGATGTCTACATCGACTTCAGCGTTTTGAGTACCCATGAAGATGGCGATGGAGGAAGCGATATCTTCCTGGTCGCTGCCAAAAAGGAAGTCGTGGATGAATATGCGAATCTTCTCGAGGGCGTGGGGCTTACTCCATCTGTAATAGACGTGGATGCCTTTACCCTGGTCAATGCCTTTGAACTTGCCTTTGGCAAGGTTGAGGAGCCAGCGGTTCTTATCGATATAGGAGCAAGCAAGACCAACCTGAACATAGTCCGTAAGGGGATGCCGATCTTTACCAGGGATATGACCATCGGAGGAGAGCAGCTTACCGAGGCCATTCAAGAGGCCACGGGGTTAAGTCGAGACGATGCAGAGGCCGTAAAGATAGCAGGCACCAAGGACAACGTCCTTGCAAAGGAGATTTCAGACGTGGTGGTCGAAATGGCAGGTCTTTGGATAAACGAAATCAAGAAGGCCATAAGCTTTTTCAAGACCAGTGCCACCCCAGAGGATTTTCCCACGTGTGTCTTTTTGAGCGGGGGCACCTCCATGCTTCTGGGGCTCGAGGAGCAGTTTTCATCAGGGCTTGGGCTCGAGAGCAGAAGGCTCAATGCATTCAATGGCAACAAGGCCGATAAGGACATAGACAGAGAATACCTGGCCAGCGTTGCTCCACAGATGGCAATAGCTAGTGGATTGGCAATAAGGAGTGCAGAATAGTGATATCCATAAACCTATTACCTGTAAGGGAGTGGAAGAAAAGGGAGGCCGTAAGGCGACAGGTTTCCATCTTTATTTTGTCTTTCATCCTTTTGCTGGTGGGGCTCTTGGCCGTGGGATTCACCATCCAGGGCAAGGTTTCCGCCCAGAAAAAGGAGCTGAAGCAACTGGAGGCGAGGAAGGCTCGGCTGGCCTATGTGGACAAGAAGATAAATCAGGCCAAGAAGAAGAGCAAAGAGATAGAGACGAAATTCAAGGCAATCGAAAAACTCCAACAGGGTAGGACAAGCACAGTAAAGATACTGGACGAGGTTGTTACGTGTCTGCCCATTGACAGGCTCTGGCTGAAGAATCTGGACCTGCAGGGTTCGGTTTTGAAGCTTTCGGGCATCGCACTGGACAACCATACTGTAGCCCTTTTTATGCAGCGTCTCGATGCATCTCCACTAACCAAGAAGGTGAAACTCATCAATACCAGGAGGCAGAAGATTCAGGGACACGATCTAATGCAGTTTGACCTTACTGTGGAGCTCGCCCAATAAATCTTTGAATGTGGGAAGGTGCTATGTCTTTAAGCGATAAACTCAAAATGAAAATTCCATCAACCCTGTTTGACACTGTTTATAACATGCCCCTGTGGCAGAAAATCCTGATATTCGTCGCTTCGTGGGTCGTTCCGATTGCACTGTTTTGGTACCTGTTTCTCGCTGCCAGAATAGGGGAGATAGATTCCATATCCAGCAGGATTCCAAAGCTCAAGCAGGAAATTGCTGCCCTGGAGCAAAAGAGCAAGCAACTGCCCAAGATAGAAAAGGAGCTCAAGGAGATGGAGGGCCTCCTCAAACAGGCAATGAAGCTCTTGCCCGAAAAGGAGGATATCCCATCGGTTCTCACAGAGATTTCATCCCTGGGTAATGAAGCCCGCCTGGAATTCGAGGAGTTCAAGCCTGGCAAGGAGCAGATACACGACTTTTATGCGGCAATTCCTGTATCGCTGAAGCTGAAAGGCCCATTTCACAATACCGTCGTATTTTTCGATAGGGTCAGCAGAATGGCAAGGATCGTTCATATCGAAAATGTCACCATGGGAAAGGCCAAGGAGGCCTCCCAAATTTGGAGCCAGGCCGTAAATAGCAGTAGCAACAAGGCCGCAGGTGCAAAGGGTGGCAGCCAGGCGGCAGCATCAGGCGCAAAGCCTGGAGGTGACGGAAGCAAGGGTGTTGTTCAAAGGGGTAGCAACTGGGTTATCAGCACCAAATGTACCGCTGTCACCTACCGCTTCCTAACGCCCGAAGAGCAGGAAAGGCTTAAAAAGGAAAAGAAGAACAAAAAGAAGAAGAAAAGAAGAAGATGATGATATCCAAAAGCGCCATGACTGACTCAGGAGTCAAAACGATAATGGACAGGAGACTAAACTCGCTAGTCACTCTGTGGATGGCCTTGATCCTGGTTGCCGGCCCAATGGCCTACTCATCTCTTGCCAAGAAGGCCCTGGAGCAAGGTTCTGCAGTCAGTGCCAACAAGAAGATTTCAAAAAAGATAGAAGAGTACAAGGAGAGGTTGGAAAAGTTGCTTTCGCCAATGGATTACCATTATGTGGCAGCAGGCAAACCGGACCCATTCAGACCGTTTTTCAGAACGGAGATGAAAAAGCCGGTTGCGTCCTCATCGAAACACAGGCCTGCTAAGCCGCATAGGTGTGAAACTCCCCTTGAATGCATGGATGTGGGTCAGCTTACCCTTGTTGGAATCGTGTTGGAATCAAATGGAGAGGGTATCGCCATGGCCCAGGATGCCTCAGGCATAGGCTATACCCTCAGGGTTGGAACCACCATTGGTTACAACAAGGGCAAGGTCGTATCCATTACCAGAGACAAGGTGGTAGTCAGAGAGAAGGTGGTTGATCTGAAAGGGCAACCAAGTTTTAGGGATAGAATACTATATCTCCATCCGGAGGAAGGTGATGAATCTCGGTAAAAAATTAACATTTCTTTTGGGGGCAGTGGTTTTCTTGCTCATGTTCGGATCGCAGTCGTGGTTCGTCCCGGGCAATGTTCCAGAGGCCTTGGCATCAAAGCCCAAATCAGACGTGGACTATTGGCTGAAGGAGTTGAGTAGCAGAAAGCCAAAACCACTGAAGGTCGCCTCTGTAAGGAAAAGTGACACCAAGATAATTGCAACCAGTGGTGCATCCACCAAGAAGAACACCATGGTTGCAAGGGGAGAAGAAACAGCAAAAGGTCCAAAGAAAATCAGTGTGGATTTCTACAAGGTAGATCTCCACAACGTATTCAGACTCCTTGGTCAGGTGAGCGGAAAGAACGTGGTAGTGGACGAGGGAGTCAAGGGAACCCTTACCCTAGCTCTTGATGACGTGCCCTGGACCTTTGTCCTTGAAGTAATCAAGAATTTAAAGGGGCTCGAGAGCATAGAGCGCAACAACACCATAATGATCTATCCCCAAAAGAAATCTATTCAGTGGGCTGGCGAGGCTTCCAATGCAGGAACCCTGGAAACCGTGCCAGCAGGCACTGTCGAGGTCACCAAGAGGAAAAAAAGGCATCTGAGCGTTGAAAAAAAGCTGAGGTCCACCACGCCTCTCAAACAGATTATGAAGGCGGAGAAGCTCATCAAAAAGGCCTCCGCCCAGGAAAGGCGTGGCAACATGATTGGTGCCTACGAATCCCTCAAGAAGGCGGCTGAGCTTTGGCCAGACAATCTGAAGCTCCTTGACAAGCTGGCTGCAATAGCCCTTCAGCGAAACGACAATCTCGCCGCATTCAACTATGCCAAGAGGGCTCTCAAGCTCAACAACAAGGATGCAGAGGCTGCAGCCATAGCTGCAGTCGCCCTTGCCAGGATGGAAAGGCCAGAGGATGCCAAGGAATATTTCGAACTGGCCATGAACATCAAGCCCACAAGGGACACCCTGTGGAACTATGCAGTGTTTTCCTTCTCCCAGGGCAATTACAGACAGGCACTGAGACTGATTAACAGGATAGAAGCAAACTACAACATCACACCCGACATGTTGATGCTCAAGGCCCAATGCTACGAATATCTGTCCAAGATTCCCCAGGCCATCGAGGAATACAGGGCACTTCTGTCTTCGGGTGCAAGTGTCTCCAATGAAATGAAACAGTTTGCCAGACTCAGACTCAACGCCCTCACTGGCGTTGCCAGCGCTCAATAATTAAGGAGGTTTAATCATGCCGTCTCCTCTTGTAGATAGAATCAAAGGGAAAATGGCCTATCCGGTTACCCTGTTCATGCTACTCTTTGCGGTAACTGGCTGTGCCCAATACGGTAATATGGATACCGGGGTAAATGCCCCTCAGGTCGAGAAGACTGAAACAAGCAAGGTGGCAAGGTCGACTACAAAACCCCAGACCATACAGGAGCAGCCTGTGCTTGCTGTGCCGCCGGCTCCAAAGAGATTCAAGCCCGCCATCAGGTGGAAGCCCGCCTACAGCCTTACTGACGTAAAGATAGATGAAAAGGGCTCTACCTTGCCAGACATGGTGGTGGGTGCCAATATCAACACAAAAAATGGCAAGGTTCCCCTGAACCAGGTCATAAAGTCCCTGGCGGATCTCAAGGGCATGAACGTGGCCTGGTCCAGCGATGTGAACCAGGATATGCCAGTTGCCGTAAATATCAAGGCAGATGCAAACTTCTGGGAGGCCCTGGACGACCTTCTGCGCCAGGTGGACTACTTCTATGAGTTCAAGAACAACACCATCTTGGTCAAATACAAGGACACCAAGCGGTTTCATGTCACATGTCCATTTCTGACCGGAAGCTACAGGACTGCAGTTGGAGGTGATTTCCTTGGTACTTCCGGCGACATCGATACAGGTCTTCAGGGAGAGCTGGCAGTTGAGCACAGGGATGAGGACATTGATCTGTGGAAGACCATCGAGGAGAATCTGGGGCGCATCTTGAATCTTGCAACCTTGAACGTACCAGAAGTCTCCACAGATACCCAGGATGCTGCAAGTGTCCAGTCCATTTGCCGCACAAGATTCCCAAATAACCCCATTCAGCAGTCACGATGTGTCCAGCAGGAGCAGGCAAGACGCCAGCTCCAGGGCCAGGGTGCCAATACCCAGGTGGCCAGTGCAAACCGTATCGTGCAGGGCACGGGTGAGGGCACCAGAAGGGGCTTTTATTTCACCATTGACAAACCCCTTGGAATAGTCACTGTCACAGCCCCAAGATCCATCCTCGAAAAGGTTGAGGACTATCTGGATCACCTCCACGAGGTGCTTTCCAAGCAGGTTGTCATAGAGGCAAAGATCATTGAGGTGGATCTCGATGATTCAAACAGCCAGGGTGTTGACTGGACCGAGCTCCTCAAGGACTCTCCGTTCAACTTTCAGGTGACCTTTGGCAAAAGCGGGCAGATATACCCGACAGATGGAATCAAGCTCCTTGAAAGCGTCACCATGACCAGGGAACCCTTCAACCTCGTGCTCAACTTCCTGGATGAGTATGGAAACGTGAAGGTCCTGTCAAACCCCAAGCTTTCCCTGCTGAATGGTCAGCCGGCCATGATTACAGGCGGAAAGACCACCAGGTACATCGACAGGGTTACAACAGTGGTGAATGACACTGGAAATGGGGCAACCACCTCATATACAATTGAAACCAGGGACATCCTCTCTGGTATCGGTCTTGGAGTTATTGCCAATATCGAGTCCGACGACGAGATAGTGCTACAGCTCACCCCTGTCAACAGCCGTCTGGCCAGGATTACACCCAGGCAGTTCGGCTCATTCCTAACTGGATATGCCGAGGTGGACCTGCCTGAGGTAAATCTCAGGGAGATGACCACAATGGCCAGGGTAAAGAGTGGCCACCTCCTTATCATAGGTGGAATTATCGATGATATGGAAGGGGTCGAAGGAAACAAGGTGCCCTTTCTGGGCGACCTTCCCCTGGTTGGCTGGGCCTTCAAGAGTGAAAGGAAGTATAA
>JAADCZ010000048.1 GCA_013154175.1 Thermodesulfobacteriota bacterium | reverse complement strand
AATGGGTTTTTTATAGTTTACCCAATACTTCGCCACTTTGTTTCCCTGGATGAAGAGGCAAAACTTGAAATGCTTAAAGGCCTTGAAGGGATTAAGGGCCTTAATGCTGGCATTAATCGGCTCTTTCTTTCTCCAAAAGAGGAACATCTTAAAAGAGTGTTAGATGTGAGTTCTGATGGCTCACAGGCAACCTTTATAGCCCCATTCATAGACCATGACCTTATTTCTAAGCAGCTTGAAGAGATTTCTGATGACGCTGAAAGGGCAAGTGCTCAAAACAATCTAGGAAATCTTTATTCAGAGTTAGGCGACTTAACTAAGGCACGAGAATATTATGAGAAAGCGCTTGAGATAAGAGAAGCCCTAAGTAAGGAAAATCGAGGATTTTTGCCTTATGTGGCAACTACCCAAAACAATCTAGGAGCTCTTTATAGTGACTTAGGCGACTTAACTAAGGCGCGAGAATATTATGAGAAAGCGCTAGAGCTTTATGAAGCTCTCTGTTCCGAAAATCGAGGGTTTTTGCCCAATGTGGCAACTACCCAAAACAACCTTGGAAATCTTTATACTAAATTAGGCGAATTAACTAAGGCACGTGAATATTATGAGAAGGCCCTTATAATTTTTAATAGCCTTGGTGAAAGATCTCCTGTTTTTTATAAGAAAGAATTACAGGTCCTGCTCCCTTATATGATACTCCTTTTTAAACAAAAAAGGTGGCAGGAGGCAGGCCCTTATTTTTGCAGGTATTTTGAGCTATTAGTGCTTTTTAATATTAAAGAAACACTTGAATTTCTTTGGCTTAAGGAAAATGCTACTTTTCCAAGTGATGATGAGCAAAGGGCGTTACTCGATTCGATAGAGTTCCCTACATGCAAAGAAAAAACTAAGGAGCTTCTAGAAAGGGTGCATCAATTCTTTAAGCAAAAAGAGATGGAGCTTTAACCGCAATCCTTTTTAATTTTCGAGTGTAAAAAGGCTTCCCTTTGCATATCGCCTTTTTTTAAATCCATTTTGTTAAAGTTTTTTAATGGGTGTGGCCTTGATGCGGCCTTTTTCATTGCCAAAAGCGTGGCATAAAGGTTTTTAAGGGGAAGCCCCTTTAAAAGGCCTTCAATAAGCGGTTCGTCAAATTCTGGCAGGTCTTCGTGGGAAGATGCGTAAAGGATGCGGGCCTGTTTTGTAAGAAGGAGATACTGCTTCTTGTAAGGGTCAGCAGGGTTAGAGAGGGCTTTTAGGAGTTCAGGATAGGGAAGTTTTTTTGAGCAGTCTATTTCATCAATGCCGCTACTTTCTCCAAGGGGTTCAAGATCGTAGCGGCAAAGACCCTGGCGGGCAATTGGGGCAAGATCTTTGCTTGAGGCAAGCTCTGTCATAACTGCTGCAAAAAGCAGGTATTCTTTAAAAGACAAGGCTGTTTTTACAAGGTTTTTGGCAACAAGAAAGAAGAGATACCTTCTTGCTTCTTCTTCAACATTTTCATCCAGCAGAAAGAGAAATATCTCCCCAATGTCTTTTTCAAGGAGCCTTAGGGCCGCGCTCTTAAGGGCCTTTTTTTGTCTGTTGAGTCTGTGGTGATGGGGGAGATCAGGCAAAAAGTAGTAGGGGAGGCTTTCTTCAAGCATGCCACCAAGAAGGTTCAGGGTATAATCCAGCCGCCTTCTTTCCCGGATATTTCTTGAAAGCTCATCCATTATGTCAGAGCCTTCAAAGTAGGCAAGACGTCTGGTAATTGATTCTGTGCCCAGGCTCACAGCTCTGTCTCCTTTGAAGTGCTTCTAATCGAGTTTAGCTCATTCATCAGCCTGTTAAAAAGTTCCACTTCATCTCCAGATATGTTCTTGTTCTCCTCAATTTTTTTTGACAATTCCTTAAAGGCTGGAGAGTCGTGGTCTATGAGCGCCTCCTCATGTCTTCTGTAAAAGTGGTTGAAGTCTTGGAAGATTTCCTTCAAAAGCGCAATAAGTGACAGGGTCTTCAATGCCTCAACATTCACCCCTTGATCAAGGTGGCCTTCTATTCTGTTTATAACATTAATCCATTTTCTGTGGGAAAGACGAAGCTCCAGGGAGTGGAGAAACGCCTCAAATTCGTCCCTTATTTTATGATTGTCCTTCAAGGCCAGGTGCTCATTGATACTTCTTAGGTGAAGGCCAGTGAGGAATGAATAGGGGATTTCAAATCGGTAGTGAAAGATTTTATCAAGAAAAGCCTCGCTCATTTGGGCAAGGTGGTCCATTTCGTAGTGTTTATGCACGAATCTGTTAATCACCTCGTCGTTAATGGCCATGATGATAATGACATTTGGCCCTCTGAAGTAGAACCTTAGCCTTTCGAGAAGATTGTAGGCCCTTTCTGGGACAAGCCTGTCAAGGTCGTCCACCAGGAGGACAAAGGGTTTTTCAGGACCTCCAAATTTTTCAAGGATGTTGTTCAGACTTTTCTGATTCTGCCTCGTACGGGTTGTTTCTACAGGGATTCTATCTTCAACTATTCTAAAGAGTTTTTCAATGTCCTCTATGCCCACTTTAAGGTGCGACTTTAACATTGAGTCAACCCCGGCAAGGGCTGCCACACCTAGACTTTTGACCAGGGAACGGAGGGCCTTTTGAGCCTGACTGTCATTTGCAAGTAAATTGTTAAGCTCGGTAAGAAGGGCAATAAAAATATCCGGCTCTTCATTAAAGCGCCAGGCCTCGAAAAATAAGGTCTCACATCCTTTATCTTTATATCTTGCCTCAAGCCCTTTTAGATAACTGCTCTTACCTGTGCCCCATGCCCCATTTATGGATACGGTTATTGCGCTGTCTTCAGAATGTGCGTCTTCTTCATTAAGATGTTTGCCATTGGCCCTTCTTAGCTCCTCTATAATCTCAAAGATGTGGTCAATACGTTCCCTTGTGGCATCATCCTCCAAAAGGAGCCTGGCATTTAGGGGCTTGTCTATGAGCATTTTTGCCTCGTGTTCTGAAGAATGGTTCTAAAACGGCTTACAACGAAGTTTATGCAATAATTATAACATATATGAATAATGGACCTTTTTGTAGGGTAAATAATGAAAGAATGGTTTTAAAATGATTGTTAAGGGCAATGAAAACTTGTTATATATGACTGTTGGCAGTCTATTGAAATGTGTTTTGGTCCTTTTTCAAAAGATTGTCTCATTATGTGAATGTAATTGAATTTTACATAACCTAAAAAGGAAGCAACCAGAAATTTGAAAAAGGAGTCTTTCAGGTATGGTTCAACAAGCAGGTGCAAATGTGATAGCAATGGCCGGAAAGGGGGGCACTGGCAAGACAACCCTCACGGCCCTTCTTATAAAATATTTGGTGTCACGCAACCTCACCCCAGTACTTGCAGTGGATGCCGATGCAAATGCAAATTTGAATGAGCTCCTCGGCCTTGATGTGGATATGACCTTGGGGGAAATAAGGGACAGAATGAAGACGGAAACCCCCCAGGGAATGACCAAGAATGAATTCATGGAGCTTCACATAAACCAGGCGGTAATAGAGGCAAAGGGCTTTGACCTTTTGGTAATGGGGCAGCCAGAGGGGCCTGGATGCTACTGCATGGCAAACTCCATTCTGGCCCAGGTCATGGAAAAACTGGCCCGAAATTACCGCTACCTCCTTGTGGACAACGAGGCGGGTATGGAGCACCTCTCCCGTTTAAATCTTCGTACGATTCACACCTTGTTCGTGGTTTCTGACCCATCGGCACGCGGGGTGCTCACGGCTGCACGCATTGCAGATCTGACAAAGGCCCTCCAAGTGGAGGTTGGGCAAAAGGTGCTCATAGTCAACAGGGTGCCTGAACCTGTTCCAGAGGCCCTCGATGAGCATGTGAAGCAGGCAGTTGCCCAGACAGACCTTGTTTTTGGTGGATATGTGCCTGCAAGCCAGGAGATTTTCCAGAAGGAGATGGCCCAGGAGTCACTCCTTGAGCTTCCTGAGGATACTCCTGCAGTGAAAAAGGCCTTTGAGATATTTGACAAGTATCTGAAAAAATAACCGGAGATGGCCTTGCCCCAGGGGGGCATCTGGGGCATCAGGTCATATCTCTTCGGTCACCCCTGAATAGACGAGCACGGCGTTACCCTCAAGAAATATCTCGTCCGGGTTGGACGGGTCGAAATAGACCGTGAGCCTTTCCCCACCTGAGGTTGTCACACGGACAGGGGAGGTGGTGAGTCCCTTCATGCACGCAAACAGGGCACTGGCTGCTGCCCCTGTGCCGCATGCATAGGTTTCGTCTTCCACGCCGCGTTCGTAGGTGCGCACCTTGATCTGATTGCCCTGTCGCGGTTCTACAAAGTTGACATTGGTGCCTGCAGGTTGAAAGGCCTCATGGAATCTGATTTTTGAGCCAAGTTCTTTGACTGGCACCTCATCCACATCTTCCATGAATATGACAGCGTGGGGAACCCCGGTGTCGGCAAAGTGAACTGTCATCTGCCGTCCATCTATATCGAGGCTCATGTCTGGCTTGATGTCTCGAGGGGTTGTGAGCTGAAGTTTTACAGTGTTGCCCTTGACAGTGGCCTTTATGATTCCGGCAGTGGTCTCAAAGGTGAGATCATCTCCACAGATGCCCAAAAGATTGGCAAATCGGGCAGCACACCTGCCTCCGTTTCCGCACATTTCCGCATAGCTGCCATCTGCGTTTAGAAACTGCCATTTGAAGTCTGCCTTGTTGGAATCTTCAATCAGGATCAGGCCATCTGCTCCAATGCCAAAGCCCCTTTTACAAAGACGCCTGGCCAGCTCCTGCTCGGTACCCGGGGGTACAACCACGTCTCTGTTGTCGATGAGGATGAAATCGTTTCCGCTTCCGTGCATCTTTTTAAAAGGCAGCCCACTCATCTCAGCAACTTACCTCCTGGGGAATGTGTTCAAGGGAAATGAGATCGTCCCAGCTTTCCCTGTTTCGAACAACATGGAATTTGTCTCCATAAACCATGACTTCCGCAACCCTTGGCCGGGAGTTGTAGTTGGAAGACATGGTAAAGCCATAGGCACCTGCACTCATGACTGCCAACAAGGCCCCTGAGGTCAACTCTGGGAGCACACGATCCCTGGCAAGAAAATCACCTGTTTCACATATTGGCCCCACCACGTCGACCTGTTTGGTACCAGGGGAAGAGGGCTCTTTCACCGCCCTTATCTCGTGGTATGCATCGTAGAGGCTAGGCCTGCCAAGGTCATTCATGCCTGCGTCAACGATGTAGAACTCCTTTTCACCGTTGTCCTTTGTGTAGAGTATCTTGGTGACAAGGACACCTGCATTGCCACAGATGGAACGCCCTGGTTCCACCACAATGGTCTGTGGCATATCCTGGGCCTTGTCCACGACTGCAGAGATATATTCTTCTGGGCTGGGTGGATTTTCTCCCTTGTATGAGATGCCTAGGCCACCTCCTATGTCAACGAATGACAGGTTGATGCCCATATCCTCCAGCTTTTTGACCATGTTTTTCACCCGTTCAAAGGCGTCGAGGAAAGGGTCCATCTCCACAATCTGGGAACCTATGTGGCAGTCTATTCCTACGACGGTGAGGTTGGGGTCTGTGGCTGCCTCTTTGTAGGCATCCAGGGCCTGCTCAGGGGAGAGTCCAAACTTGTTCTTCTTTAGCCCTGTCGAGATGTAGGGGTGGGTCTTTGGGTCAACATCCGGATTTACCCTGAAGGCCACCGGTGCCTTTTTCCCAAGGCCTTTGGCAACCTTGGAAAGTGTCTTTAGTTCCTCCAGGGATTCCACGTTGAACATGGCTATCCCCTGCTCAAGGGCAAAGGCCATCTCTTCCTCGGTTTTCCCAACCCCTGAATAGACAATTTTTTCTGGCGAAATTCCAGCCTTCACGGCCCGATAGAGTTCACCACCTGAGACTATATCTGCCCCAGCTCCGAGACTTGCCAGACAACTAAGCACTGCCAGATTGCTGTTGGCCTTTACTGCAAAACATATCAGGTGTTTCCTGTTGCCAAATCCCTTCTCATAGGCCCTGAACCTGGCCTTCAAGTGTGTGGAAGAATAACAGTAAAAGGGGGTGCCAACCTGCTGGGCAATATCGGCAAGGCTGACATCTTCGCAAAAGAGTATCCCGTTTCTATATTGAAAAGAGTCCATGTGGTGTTCCTTTCAGGTGCTTCTTTTATTTGATTATTATGCTAACCGGCTTGGATGGCCGACTCTGGTTTGGCGGATAGGAGTCATCAATTGCTGTAACCCAGTAGGTATATTTCCCAGGGGGCAATAGGGTCTTGTCAACGAATGGGCCCTCTGGAACAGGGGTCATGTTGAGTTGAACCACGAGTCCTGAAGGGTCCAGCCTGTAGATGTAATAGCCAATGATCCCTGGCCTTCGAACGCTGTTCCAGGAAATGAGGATGCCATCAGCAGTCTTCGAAACCCTAACGCTCCTGGGCGCTGGAATATTCTGAAGGCCCCTTGCCTTGACTATGACCGGGGCAGACTTGGTGCCCTCGATATCTGTGTCAAAGTATTTGAATATGGCTGCCACCCTGTAGCCAACCTGGCGGTATGTCCTCCTTATCTTGTCAAAATAGGTGGTTTTGGCTGTTGTGCCAGGCAGGGGCGTCCATTTTGTTTCATCGCTGAATTTTCTATAAAGTCTGTAGGTCAAGGCGGCATCCAGAGGTTCACCGTCTGTAAATGAGGTGGGAGGCAGCCACTTGAGCTCGACTCCGTCCTCCAATACGTTTGCAGACAGATTGAGGGGCGGCCCTGGTGGGCTGTGCCAGGCAAAGGCAACCTTGTTTGAAAAGTCCGAGACATTAAAAAGCCCCTTTACTGTCTTTACCTGATAGACGTAGTAGTAGCCCTTTCGGACAGTTGTGTCCTCATAAACGATTTTTTCCCCTGGCTGGGGTTTGCGCCCATACTTTATGACAATGGGCTTGCCATATTGGGGAGGGCAGCTGAGGCATGCGGAGTCCACAGGGGATTCTGCCTTGTAGAGGTGAAATTCCTTGATACGAGACAATGGGCTGCCATCATGGTTCCTTCTTGGCACACTCCACTTGAGTATCACGCCTTCTGGAACGATCTTGTAGCTGAGGTCCTTGATGCGTTCTGGTCTCAATGTGCCAGGGGGCACAGGTGCCCTTTTTCTCCCGCAACCAGAGACGAGCAGTGAAAGCGTCACAAAAAGTGCCAATATGCAAAGGGGTAAGCTCCTCATGATGAAGGCAGTGTATATTTTTCTATCCATGTCTTTGCCTGTGAAAGGGCCTCTTTTACAGGCTCGATGCCAGTTCCTCCTGGGCACCTCCTCGAATGAACCGAACCTTCCACACTGAGTACATCCAGCACATCGTCGTCAATTAATGGGTGAAGGGCCTTGAGCTCCTCGATGGGGAGTTCATGGAGTTCCTTCCCTTGGGAAACACAGGTTCCCACTGCCTTCCCCACCACTTCATGGGCCTGCCTGAAGGGAAGCCCCTTCTTTACGAGGTAATCTGCAAGATCAGTGGCTGTAAGGAAACCGGTTTGGGTGTCCTGGGCCATTTTGTCTGCCCGTGGGCGCATCTTTTCCACAACGCCCGTCATAAGTTTAACCGAAGCCCTTACAGTATCAATTGTATCAAAGACCAGCTCCTTGTCTTCCTGGAGATCCCTGTTGTAGGTAAGGGGGAGCCCCTTCAAGGTGGTCAGAAGGGATACAAGGGCGCCATAGACCCGGCCTGTCTTTCCCCTGACAAGTTCTGGCACGTCTGGATTCTTCTTTTGGGGCATAATGCTCGAGCCTGTGCAATAGGCGTCTGGAAGTTCGATATAGGAAAACTCCCAGCTCATCCAAAGGATGAGTTCTTCGCACAGGCGGCTTAGATGCATCATGATGACCGATGCACAAAATAGAAATTCGAGGGCAAAGTCCCTGTCGGAAACCGCATCCATGCTGTTTCTCGTAATGTCTGAGAAGCCAAGTTCCCTAGCGGTCATGTGGCGGTCTATGGGGTAGCTTGTGCCTGCAAGGGCAGCGCTTCCAAGGGGGGATATATTGACCCTTTTGAGGCAGTCGGCAAGACGCTCCCTGTCCCGCTTGAACATTTCAAAGTAGGCAAGCATATGATGGGAGTAGAGAACAGGCTGTGCCTTTTGCAAGTGGGTGAAACCTGCCAGAATCACCCCGAGGTTTGTTTCAGCCTGGTGGAGGAATGCAAGCTGAAGGTCCTTAAGGAGTCCATCTAGGTGCTCTATTTCATCCCTCAAATAGAGCCTGAAATCTGTTGCAACCTGGTCGTTTCTGGACCTTGCAGTGTGAAGGCGTCCGCCAGCGGGGCCAATGAGCTCTGTAAGTGCCTGCTCAATATTCATGTGGACGTCTTCAAGCTCCTTTTTCCACTGAAATTCCCCTGCCTCTATCCTTGAGCGGATTTCCTCAAGGCCTTGGATTATCTTGTCTGCGTCCTCCTTGGGGATGATGCCAGTTTCACCAAGCATCCTGGCATGTGCAATGCTGCCCCTTATGTCATGGGCGTAAAGACGTTTGTCAAAACTCACCGATTCGGTGAAGTCTTCCACAGTCGACTCTGTGGATTCTCCGAATCTACCCCCCCATAGTTTCTTGTTTTTTGTGTTGTCCCTTTCCATAGTCGTAGCAAATCAAAAAGGCAGAAGCCCTGGTACGCTTCTGCCTTTTTATTAGTTTATCTGGATTCTGTAAACCAAAAAGAGTCGGTTGAAACACCTCGCCGTGTATCTGTTAGGTTCCCATCTCCCATGATGACAGATACTTTTCCTGCTCCTCGGTGAGGGTGTCAATGGCAATATCCATGCTGGAGAGCTTGAGTCTTGCGATTTCCCTGTCGATCTCCTTGGGAACGCCATATACCTTCTTTTCCAGTTTCTTGCCCATTTTGACCATGTACTCTGAACAGAGGGCCTGGTTGGCAAAGCTCATGTCCATGACGCTGGAAGGATGCCCTTCTGCGGCTGCAAGGTTGATGAGGCGTCCTTCACCCAGGACGTAGATGCGCCTTTCGGTTTCCAGGTGATATTCCTCAACGAAGGGCCTGATGGTGCGCTTGGACTTGGTGACCTTTTCGAGGCCCTCGAGGTCGAGCTCCACGTTGAAGTGGCCAGAGTTGGCAACAATGGCTCCATCCTTCATCTTTAGGAAGTGCTCCTGCCTGATTACGTGGATGTCACCTGTAACAGTGCAGAAGAAGTCGCCAATTTCCGCTGCCTCGGCAATGGGCATCACCTCAAAGCCGTCCATCACGGCTTCAAGGGCATGGATTGGGTCGACTTCAGTAACGATGACCCTGGCTCCCAGCCCCTTTGCCCGCATGGCAACACCCTTTCCGCACCATCCGTATCCACATACAACGAATATCGAGCCTGCAATGAGGCGATTGGTGGCCCTGATTATGCCGTCCAGGGTGGACTGGCCCGTACCGTACCTGTTGTCAAAGAGGTGTTTGGTGTCTGCATCATTTACGGCAATGATGGGGTAATGGAGCACTCCGTCCTTTGCCATTGCCTTCAGCCTGATGACGCCTGTGGTGGTCTCTTCAGTTCCGCCAATGATCTTGTCCAGCAGGTCTTTTCGTTCTGTATGCAGGGTGGAAACGAGGTCTGCTCCGTCATCCATTGTAATCTGGGGATCAGCGGCAATCACAGCACGCAAATGCTCATAGTAGG
The DNA here is from genome assembly GCA_013154175.1 of Thermodesulfobacteriota bacterium. Classification (GTDB taxonomy): domain Bacteria; phylum Desulfobacterota; class Dissulfuribacteria; order Dissulfuribacterales; family QOAL01; genus JAADCZ01. Next base: position 16,727 of record JAADCZ010000048.1, on the reverse strand, counting down.
TGTCGTTATCCTCTCCCTTTATGGCAAAGACAGGGATCTTGTCATGGACCACGAGGGATGCTGCGACATCGTCCTGGGTGCTTAGGGGGTTTGAGGCACAAAGGTACACCTCTGCTCCACCTGCCTTGAGTGTCTGCATCAGGGCTGCAGTTTCAGTCGTAACGTGGAGACACGCCCCAATGCGTATGCCCTTCAAGGGCAACTCTTTTGAAAAACGTTCCTTGATGAGATTCAGCACGGGCATGCTCATGGCTGCCCATTCGATGCGGAGCTTTCCCGAATCGGCTAAGGATTCATCCTTGATGTGATAGTTCATTTGTTACCCCCTTTTTTTAAAGACCTGCCTGTTCCTTCAAAGTGTCAACCATATCGAGCTTTTCCCAGGTAAATTCTGGCTCAGGGCGCCCAAAATGGCCATATGCTGCAGTTTTCTTGTAGATCGGACGTCTGAGATCCAGGTAGTTGATTACATCCTTGGGTTTGAAGCTGAAGTTTTTCTTGATGAGTTCGACGATTCTGTCCTGTGAGACCTTTTCTGTGCCATAGGTCCTGACGTTGATGGCAAGGGGCTCGGTAACACCGATCGCATAGGCTACCTGAACCTCGCACTCATCGGCAAGACCAGCCGCCACTATGTTTTTGGCAACATATCTTGCCATGTAAGAGGGCGAACGGTCCACCTTCGTTGGGTCCTTGCCGGAGAATGCACCACCGCCGTGGTGACCGCGGCCACCATAGGTATCGACGATTATCTTTCTTCCCGTCACTCCACAGTCGGCAAGGGGGCCACCAACTACAAATCTGCCGGTGCTGTTGATGAAATACTTTGTTGCATCACTGAGGTGTTCTGGGGAGACTACCTTCTTGATGACCTCTTCGATAATGGCCTCTTCCACCTCTTTGTGGGTTACGTCTGGAGTGTGCTGTGCGGCGATAACCACTGAATGAACCCTGACGGGGCGTCTGTCCTTGTATTCGATGGTGACCTGTGACTTTCCGTCTGGACGCAGGAATGGGATGACACCGCTCTTTCTTACCTCTGCGAGGCGCTTTGCGAGTTTGTGTGCATACCAGATTGGCATGGGCATGAAGTCAGGGGTTTCGTTACAGGCGTATCCGAACATGAGGCCCTGGTCGCCAGCGCCAATGTCATCGTCCCGGTCAACACCCATTGCTATGTCTGGTGACTGTTTATCTATGGAAATGAGGACTGCGCATGTCTGCCAGTCAAAGCCCATGCTTGAGTCAGAGTAGCCGATTTCCTTGATGGTTCCCCTGACAACCTTGGGCATGTCCACGTAGCTGTCGGTGGTGATTTCGCCGGCTATCAAGGCAAGTCCGGTGGTTACAAGGGTTTCGCACGCCACCTTAGCATAAGGGTCCTTGGCCAGTATGGTATCAAGGATGGCGTCTGAGATCTGGTCGGCAACCTTGTCCGGATGACCCTCGGTCACCGACTCCGAGGTGAAAAGAAAATCTGGCATCATTTTGAGTGATCCTCCTGTGATTGGATGCATGGCCTGCCAAATGCCAGTGGCAATGAAGCAGCCATAAAAAAACCGGCATATGCCGGATATAATCAAAAGTGGCGGAGAGGGTGGGATTCGAACCCACGGTACACCTTTCGGCGTACACTCACTTAGCAGGCGAGCACCTTCAGCCTCTCGGTCACCTCTCCGCAGTATCTGGCGGAGGGAGTAGGATTCGAACCCACGGTGCCCGTGAGGGCACAACGGCTTTCAAGGCCGCCGCCTTAAACCACTCGGCCATCCCTCCTGCAAGGTATAACCTAGGCTGGTGAGGCCTGTAATTTAATTACCTATCTCCTTATAGTCAAGAATAAGAAGACGTCCAATGGTAGCTATTAATTATTATCGGTACTTTGCTGTAAAAACAATACAAATCACCAGATTAGTGGTGTATCCTAATAAAATATCGCAGCTGTGAGGTGAGGATATGGCCAAAGACCCTGTAATTATCGCTGTTGGAGGAGGTAAGGGAGGTGTGGGCAAGAGCCTCATCTCCTCTGGAATCGCCACGAGTCTAGCCCTCGATGGAAATTCCACCGTATGCGTGGACCTGGATCTTGGAGGGGCAAATCTACATACATTTTTCGGTCTCAGAACCGCGGAAAAGGGCATCGGAGACTTCATTTTCCGCCCAACCTCCCGAAATCTTGCCGATTATAGTGTCGACTGCTCTGTTGACAATCTGGCCTTGATTACCGGAAGTGGTTTCATTCCAGGCATAGCGAATCTTTACTATTTTCAGAAGATGAAGATTCTTCGTGCCCTGAAACGGCTCGATTTTGACTATGTGGTTTTGGATCTTGGAGCCGGCACCAACTATAATGTAATAGACTTCTTTTCCATAACCCGTTCTGGAATCGTTGTTACCAACCCCGAACCCACTGCCATACTAAACGCCTATGAATTCATAAAGAATGTACTTTTCAGGATATTTACGAGGAGTTTCAAACAGGGGCACATTGCCCTCGAGATAATAGAAGCCCACAAATTTGGCGAAAATCAGCAGCAGGGCTCCTCTGTCAGGGATCTCCTGGACCAGCTTCACCAGGTGGACCCCGAGGCGGCCTCAAAGGTCAGCGAGATATGCCAGCAGTTCAAGCCGTGTCTCGTGCTAAATATGGTCAGATCCATAGAGCACAGCAAGGCCATTGCCGCCAATCTCATGGATATCTGCCGCAACTTCCTTGAAATAGAGCTCCAGTATCTCGGGGCGGTCCCCAGGGATGAAACCGTATCGAAGCAGCTCGTGAGGCTCAAAAACGTGGTACTTTCCAGCCCTGATTCTCCGGCTGCAAGGGCCATACGGGAGCTGGCCCAAAGGTGCAAGGCGGGTTTCAAGGGTCAGGAGCTTTCTCTCGAGGGTGCAGAAGATAATGGCCAGGTCCAGGAAGGTGGCCAGGAAAAGGGTGGCGATTACCAATCTTCAGGCAGTGAACGGCAGGATCTTGCCGCCATGCTCGAGCGGTTCTTCATGGAGTTTGACAAGGACAAGGCTGGGCAAGGGGGCACTGAGCAGGAAGGTGGCAGCAAGAGGGAGTTTTCTCCCATAGACATCCTCGACCCTTCCCCAAGGCTCGAGGAAGAGGTAATGACCCCTGTTTTTGTCAGGGACGTAGAGCTGAATCTCCAAAACTTTCAGATTCCCACAAATTTGAGGGAATTGCTAGGGTTCATAGCCGAGTTGACCCACAAGGAAAAGGCGCTCGAAGATGAGGCAGCGGATTCCCAGGGGCTTGGGGTCACCAGGGAGGAGGTGGCGGATGCATGGTTCAAGACAGGGCTCATTTTGCTTGAGGCAGGCCAGTTCGCAACTGCCCAAAAGTCATTTGAAAGGGCGCAGAGGCTCAAAAAACAATTCTTCGAGGCAGCTATAAACAGGGCAGGCTGCCAGATAGTTTTGGGAAAGATAGAGGAGGCCATTGAACTTCTGAAGTCTGTGGAATCAGCCCTGGAACACAAGGGAGTGATTTTTGAATACACCAAGATAAACATGGCCTTGGCCTACTTCCATTTGGGACGCTACTCCAAGACCCTGGAGTGTCTGGGCTCCCTTCCCGACAGCTCTTCCCACAGTGAAAAGGTGAATCAGTTGAGGGCATACAGCTGTTACTATCTTGAAAGATGGAAAGAGGCTGCGAGCATATGGAAAGAGTGCAAGGGGCCATACACGCCTTTTAACTATGCGCTGTGCCTGGTAAGGAGTGGGCAATACGAAGAGGCTTCAGAGAAACTCGAGGCGTATCTCAAGGAGAATAGGGGAGACAGTCTGGCAAGTGCACTTCTTTCAATATGCTTTTATACCCAGGGTCGTTTGGATACAGCCATGGCTGTACTCGAAAGAGCAATATCCAGGGAACCATCGAATGTAAGGCTGCGGGCACTCATGGCCTACTATGCCTATAGGGCAGGGCAGCTGGACAGGGCCATTAGAGAGGCAGATGTCATTGCCAAGTTGAGGCCAGCAAATCCAAATTACATGGCGCTGGTATCAAAAATAAAAGAGGCCCTGGTGTGAAGGGAAAAAATAGGGGCCTTGAGAAAGGGAAATGTTTTTCCTTTTTCCTCGGGAAAGGGGAAATCTTTTTCAGCCCTTTTTGAGCGGACTGTTTTTCCCCCTTGAATCCTCATCTTTTTTGATGGGAAAAGGGTGGTAAACTGGAATAGCACTTGCCTCAATAGGTGAGTGAAATCTCACGCGGAGGCTAGAAGAATGAACAGGGCGACCAACAAGACAGATGATTTTTTAAACAGGCTTGAGCTGTTACATGAACTAGATGACGAAGCATTCGAGCAGGAGAGGAAGCGCATAATAGAGGAAGAAATATCCAAATACCCCCCTAAGACCCAGGACAAACTCAGAAAGTTCCAGTGGACCTTGGACATGAAGAGGAAGAAATGCAAGAATTCGCTGGAAGCATGCTTTATGTTCCACGATATGCTCATGGAACATGTCTACGGTGAAAATGGCCTATTGGAGAGCCTGGACCTACTCGCCAAGACTGCAAACGAGCTCTTTGCAACTTCCAAATTCATCGATGTTGAGCCCAAGGCCAAGCCCATTGGTGCAAAAGAAGACCCTGTCCAGAAAACAAAGGCCACAGTAGTTCGTCTGGCCAATTTCAGAAAGGGCCATCAGGCCCATGACGGAAAGCGGGTATCAGGACGCTAGCCAGTCAATTCAATTTGGTGACCCTGGGTAACAAGCAGCTTGCTCCCGCCTGTTTTTCCTCCTTTTCAGGCTTGGGGCAGGCTGCATCAACCCTTACCCCATCTGCATCTTAGGAATTTTCAGCCTGGCCTTCAAATCGACTATTTTTTCAGTCTAGCCGTAACGGCACCTACCATGTCCTTGGCCTCTTTCATGCCGAGAACAAGTAACATTGCTCCATAAAGGCATATTCCCACTGTCACGCCTGTTGCGACCTGAAGTATCAGGGAAGACATGGATGATGAATGGCCAAATAGGGAATTTGCATACATGACCCCGGCCCCCATTACGGCTGATGCCAGACCTATCTTCACGAGGGCACCCAGAAGCCGCCCCACAGGGTACCCGCCTATCTTTTTATAGAGAATTATTGAAAGGAAGAGGAAGTTGAACATTATCGTAAGGGAAGTGGACAGGGCAATGGCCCGGTGCTGAAACTTGTCCAGGGTCAGTAATATAATGATGACGTTTAAGGCAACAGAAATGAAGCTGGCTATTACAGGCCACCTGGTGTCATCGAGGGCATAATAGACAGGCACAATAATCTTTACTGCCGAGTAGGCCATAAGACCCACAGCATAAAATTTGAGGGCCTGCCCAGTCATCAGTGTGTCGTAGGCGCTGAATCTTCCATGCTGAAATATCAGGGCGATTATGGGGTCTGAGAGCTCCCACAACCCCACGGCAGCCGGAACAGTCAGGGCAAAGGCAAGAACAAGGGAAGAGACGAAGGTGTCTGCCAGCTGGTCTATCTCCCCCTTGGCCGCCTGTTTCGCCACGAGGGGCAGGGTTGCCACAGACAGTGCCACGCCAAAAAGGCCAATGGGAAACTGCATGAGCCTGAAGGCATAGTTGAGCCAGGCAACACTTCCTTCAGCGCATCGTGAGGCAAAGTTCGTATTTATAAAGATGTTGATCTGGGTGGCTGAAAGGCCAACTATGGCTGGTACTATCAGTTTTCCTATCTTTCGAAGGCCAGGGTCCTTGAGGTCCAGGAGGGGTCTTATGGTAAAGCCCTCTTTTTTGAAAAGGGGGGCCTGTATCAGAAGCTGGAGCCCGCCTCCAGCCAGGGTTCCTATGGCCATGCCATATATGGCCGGATACCCCAGGGAAGGGATGAGCAGCGCAAGCCCGCCACCAATTATTATGGAGCCCAGGTTGAAACAGCTCGATGCAAAGGCAGGGATGAAGAAATAGCCCCTGGTATTCAAAAGGCCCATGAGCAAGGCAGCAAGGGAAATCAAGAGGAGAAAAGGAAACATGATTCGGGTAAGGCTGGTTGTCAGGGCAATTTTCCCTGGAACTTCGGCAAATTCAGGGGCCATGAGCATTACCAGATCCTTGGAGAATAAAATGCCGACAAGGCATATTATGGACAGGATGATAAAGATTGCAGTAAAGACGTTACTTACCAGCCTGTTCGTCTCCTCGGGTGTCTTGTTGTGATCGTATTCAGTGAACACCGTGACAAAGGCAGAGCTCAGGGCGCCCTCGGCAAAGAGGTCCCGAAGGAGGTTGGGGATTCGAAAAGCAACAACGAAGGCATCCATTTGGGTTCCTGCCCCAAAGAGTGCAGCCAGGACCTGTTCGCGAATGAGTCCCAGAATCCTCGACAGGAAAACTGCCGCACTCACAGACTTGGCAGACCTGGCAACCTTGAGGGTGCTGCTTTCCTTCTGGCTTCCAGCGGGCATTCTAGTTGTCTTGACCTGTGGCAGAACGTTGTGGTTTTACCCGCGGGCCGCTTCTGGTATCGATGACCTGGAACCCGAGTTCTGAAAGCTGCTTGCGTAGCTTGTCGGATGTGGCAAAGTCCTTGTTTTTTCTCGCCTCTTCCCGCTTTAGCACGATGTCCACCACTTCTTCGGGCACGTGGGGTTCAAGGGAGTCTATCTCCAAGAGCCCCAAAATGGTATCGAGTTCCTGGAGCCGTTCGAGGATGAGTGAGGCCTCTTTCCTGTTGATACTCCCCATTGTGATGAGGGGATTTATCTTTCTTATGAAGGAGTAAATGGCACCAAGGGCCCCAGAGGTGTTGAGGTCATCCAGGATGGCTGCAAAGAAACGGCTGGAGAGTCTTTCCAGCTCCTCCACCACTGATGTCTCCGGGTCCCTTTCAGGGGTGAGGAAAAAGCAGCTCATCAGGTCTGTCTTGAAGGAATCGAGGCGGGAAAGTGCCCTGCCTGCCTCCTGAAGGCTCTTGAAAGAGAAGTTGATGGTTTTCCTGTAGTGGCTTCTAAGAAGATAGAACCTTATGACCCTGCCAGAGAATCCCTCCTGAAAAAGCTGCCTGAGCGTGACCCTTTCATCATGGTTGGAAGACATCTTCTTGCCCTTGTACAGCACCATTTCGCTATGAAGCCAAAAACGTGCAAGTCCCTTTCCCGTAAGGGCCCTTGCTATGGCAACCTCGTTTTCATGGTGGGGAAACAGGAGGTTGGTGCCGCAGGTGTGAATGTCAAAGAAGTCTCCAAGGTATTTTCTCGACATGGCCGCACATTCTATGTGCCAGCCTGGTCTGGCCATGCCCCAGGGGGTTTCATAACCGATCCCCGTCTTCAGCTCCTGGAGGCTTATCCGTTTGAAAAGTGTAAAGTCTGCCGGGCTGTCCTTTTCATATTCTTCAAGATCGACCGTTCGGCCAACCTGGATTGCCTGAAGATTCACTCCAGAAAGGGAGCCGTAGCCGTGGAGTTTGGAGATGTCGAAATATACGGAGCCGTGTTTCTGGTATGCATAACCCTTTTCAATGAGCTCCTGGGTGGTTTCTATCATGTCCTCTATGTGCTCACTGGCCAGGGGGTAGTGGGTCGCCTTTCTTACATTGAGCCTGTCGATATCCTGGAAAAAGGCCTTGGTATATTTTTTCGTAAGGCTTTCGAGGTCTGTGCCCTGGGCAAATGCGGCATTTATGGTCCTGTCGTCAATATCCGTGATGTTCATTACATGGGTGACCTGGTAACCTAGAAAATCCAGGGTACGCCTTAGCAGGTCGGCAGTAAGGACCCTCCTTGCCATGGACAGATCGATATATTCGCAGGCAGTGGGCCCGCATGAGTAAATCCTGGCTTTGCCCGGGGTTATAGGTTCGAACACCGTCTTTTTGTGCCCCTTTGTGTTGAAGAGTCTAAGGGCCTCGGAGTCTTCATCCTTGGTGGAGTCGAACACAAAGAGGTCGGTGCTGAGATACCTTTCGCCCCCGTCAGGAAGGATGGCGACGATGGTACCAGAGTCCATCTGGGCCGCCTCCTTGACAGCAACGGCAACAGCGGCACCGGAGCTCATTCCAACAAAGATTCCCTCTTCCCTGGCAAGCCTTCGTGCCATCTCGAAGGCCTCATCATCGTGGCAGTAAATGATCTTTTGGGGCAGTTTTCTGTCAAAGATTCCAGGTTTGTATGACTCCTTCATGTTTTTGAGCCCCTGGATTCCGTGGCCGAGATAGGGCTCCACCCCTATAATCTGGACATGGGGAGCCATCTCCTTGAACCTCTTTGCAAGCCCCATCAAGGTGCCGGTTGTGCCCATTGTTGCAACGATTGCATCAACCTTGCCCTCTGTCTGGTCCCAGATTTCAAGGGCGGTGGTGTTGTAGTGGGTCTTCCAGTTGTCTGGGTTGTTGAACTGATCTGTGAGGAAATATTTGTCGGGGTTTTCCCTGTAGAGTTTGTAAACTGCCTCTATGGCCCCGTCAGTGCCAAGACGTGCAGGGGTAAGTAGGATTTCTGCGCCATAAGCCCGCATAATCTTTCTGCGCTCGAGGCTTGCCCCCTCGCTCATTGCTATGAGGCACCGATAGCCCTTTACGGCGCAAACCATGGCAAGGCCTATTCCAGTGTTACCGCTGCTGGCCTCCAGGACTATCTTGTCCTTGGTGAGCTCCCCCCTCTTTTCAGCGGCCTCTATCATGTTGAGGGCTATGCGATCCTTGACAGAGCCGCCAGGGTTGAAGGATTCAAGTTTCACCAAGATCCTTACATTCTTGCTTGGATTAACACGTTTTAACTCCACAACTGGCGTGTTGCCTATGAGTGCCAATATGTTTTCTGCGTATGGTTTCATAGAATCGATGCGGCCTCTTAAAAAATCCCTGTCTCAGCGAGATTTCTGATTTTCAAAAGCTCACTTAGCTAGTTCACTCCAAAAGAGCTTCCGTGTTCCAACAAACTGGCTAGTTCGCGCCTAAAGGTGGCGATATAAAACTTGATTGACATCCTGGCCTTGCCCCCTCTATCTAGAAGATAGCTCAACAGGCCACTGGTATAAACTGCCAATAATTGTAAACAAGCCCTAAGTTATTGTTACTGGTACTACCTTAAAGTAAGAAGATTCGTTCCAAAGGGCGTTTATACTTGGCTCCTGCCTCTTGAAGTAACTGTAACCTCTTTTGGGCACGGGTTATTAGCAGCTTAAACTAAAAGATGCAATGGCAAGTAACTGTGCAAGGCCAAATTTAAATGCCATCCGCTTTTTGTAAAAAAATCAAATTTTCTTACCCTGCTCATTATTAACATCATTATAGCCACTTTTTAAGCCATTTTTAGTTTTGATTTTGCCTTTTTTCACAATCTCTGAAAAGGTACTTTTTTTAAGTCGTGATGGGAAAGGGTGGAGCGCGGGTAAACTATTTCGATTTTCTTTCAACGGATTGGCAAGTAAGGGGGAAAGTGGGAGCTAGACGAGGGGTATCTCCTTGAGGCAGAGGGTATTGAGCCCCTTTTTCTCCAGGAATTTTTGGATGCTTGATGCCCTTTTGAAAATGAGGCCGCGTCTTGAAGCCCTGGTAATTGCAAAAAGGGTGTCACCCTTCATTCTTTCAACTAGAGGAATGAACTCATCCATATTGACGATTATCACAGTGGCATCTGGGCAAATTTTTTGAATCTCTCTTTTCAAATGGGCATGGGCATCCTTTTCAGAGTGGCAGACGTACTTGATGAATGAATCCTTTGATGCATCTGAGGCCAGAGGGTCTATCTGCCCGTAGTGAACCAGGGAACTGGTTATTACCACGGCAATGAAGAGCTCTTTTTGGAGTGAGCCTGCAAGCCAGCTAGAAAATCGCAGAAGCCTTTTAGTCTCGTCTTCGCTGTCTTCGGGCTCAAGTACCACTAGAATCTTGCGCCCTTGAGCCACCTGGCCCTTCATCGAAGAATCTTTGCAAGAATTATCAGGGCAATGCCCATCACTATTACGGCAATGTCCTGCTTTCTCGACTTTGAAAGTCTTTTGAACCACGCAATCATCTCTTCCTCCTCGAAAGGACTATTCCATAAAGGTCAGAACCACTGCAAGGGCAAGGGCTGCCTTGGCGCCAGCCACCACGAATCCCATTATAAAACCTGAAAGCCCTGCGGCCTTAAGATCTGCAAGCCTAGTGGTAAGGCCTATGCTTGCAAAGCCCAGGAGAAAACACCAGTCCATGAAGGTCTTTGCCAATTTGATCTCTTCCTTGCTCAAGAATCCCAAGGTGTTGAAGGCCACAACTGCAAGAAATCCCAGAACAAATATGGGGAACTTATCAACAATTATCTGCCACTTGTTTATGTTTATCTCCTGGCCGCCTTCAGAGGCCTCTCTACTGGCAGCCATGATTGCGAGCATCAGCACGACAAAAGGCAGGAAGATGACCCTGCCAATGTTGTAGATTCCTGCAACGAGTCCTGCGCCTTCGCTATAGCCGAATCCGGCAGCCAGGACCTGGGCCGAGTTCACGATTCCCACCCCGCAAAAGGCGCCATACTGGGTGTCGCTCAGGTTCAGCAGCCGACCAATTGGTGGAAAGAGAAGGAGGGCTAAAAGTCCAAACATGAGAACCACTGCAATTGAATAGGCCATGTCCCGATTGCGGGCGCGGACTGCCGGAGCTATTGCTATTGTGGCTGAAACACCGCAGACAGACAGACCAGATGCGAGACATGCGGCCAGCGGGGTTGGCACCTTCAGTTTCTGTCCAACCCACATCATGATTATTGCAGTTCCAAAGAGGAATACCGCAATGTAAAACAGGGCCGGGCCCCCCACCTTCACCAGGCCCATCATGGAATATTTGGCTCCCATGACCACAATTCCGGTCTTGGTGAGGATGGTCGAGAATCTGAGCCCAGGATAGAAGATGCGGCTGACTCCAAGGGTGTTTTTAATCAGGATGCCAAGAAGTATCGCGAGGATAAAGTCCTTGAGCTCGAGATACGTCTTGAAGAGCGGGTATTTTTGTAAAATTGGTGCAATGAAATAGGCAGAAAGGGCCACGGCAATTACGAGCAAGGCCCCGGGAATGCTGTCCTTTATCTCATTTGCCAGATTCTTTTGCTCCGTCTGTGTCATAGGCCGTCTCCACTCCTTCGACTTGTTCTGTTCTTTGGGGATTGATGGTGATTACAGGGCATTTGGCACTGGCAACCACCATTGCAGTGGTATTTCCAAGAAGGCGGGCAGATGGTTCCGCCCTGGTTGTGGTGCCCATGATTATGAGATCTATCTTGTTGTCGTGGGCATAGTCGATGATTTGTCTGTGGACCATCCCTTTGGTGATGACAGGGATGGTGAAAAGGCACTTGAATTCCACTGCACACGTCTCTTTGAGTTGCCGTTCAAGGCGCTCCAGTACTCGGTCTTGATAGTCTTCCAAGGAGCGATCATGGCAAATATGGGGTGGGTAGAAAGGCGGGCTGTCCAAGGGTTCGACCACAGTGAGCACATGGAGTCTTGCAGCAAGGGTGCAAGCCAGTCCCTTGACGTGATTGTGGATTTTCTCGCTCCCTGGCGACAGGTCAGTAGGAAAAAGAACCTCCCTCACAAAATTTTTGCCCATTTGCCTTCTCTCCCAACCAAGTTTTTTGTGGCAAGCGGTGTTGTCACTCCCCCAGATTTTTAAGTGTTTCAAATTGCACGTTGCAACAATGAGGGCCAAAACCCCCTTTTGTTAACAAATGAAACAGAAACAATATAAATAAATTTTCCAGTCTTTTTCAAGAATCTTCTGGTTTTTGTTGGAAAGCCGAGCTGTTACGCAGATAGGGTCCCTTTTGGATAATGGGTAGATGACAAATTTTTCAGGCAGTATATTGCAAAAAAAATAGCAAGATGCTATCTATCTTGTTTCATAAATGAACAAATTGCTTCCTGGGGAGGGGCCTTTAGGTGGAAAGCCTTACGACAAATCAGTTTTTTTTTATGTTCCATCCCGATTTTTTTGCTAGGTCCCTTGTCTCGTTTCATCCGTCTAACCCCCCATAAAAAACAAATTGTTGTTGAATCTGGCGTTTTTCTGAGAAATTTCCCGTTTTAGTAAAAATTTTAAATTTACGATAGGGAGAAGGAGGGACTTTTCCTATGCAACAGATGGTACTGACAAATGATATCATGATAGTCTTGGGAGTTTTGGCCTTTGCCATACTCCTGTTTATCTTCGAATGGGTCAGGGTCGACGTAGTCGGCATCATGATGATGGTGTTGTTGCCCCTGCTTGGGGTGGTTACACCCAAACAGGCAATTAGCGGTCTAAGTTCGAATGCGGTTGTTTCAATTATAGCAGTCATCATTATCGGGGCGGGCCTAGACAAGACAGGGGTAATGAACATCCTGGCCCGGCAAATTATCAAACTAGCCGGAAAGTCCGAGACGCGAATTATGGCACTGATTGCGGCAACAGTCGGTCTAATATCGAGCTTCATGCAGAACATAGGCGCTGCGGCCCTCTTTATGCCTGCTGCCACCAGGATAAGCAAGCAGCTCGGTGTTCCAATCTCGAGGATACTCATGCCAATGGGTTTTTGCGCCATCATTGGAGGCTGTATCACCCTGGTTGGTTCAAGCCCCTTGATCCTTCTAAACGACCTCATGGAGTCGTGGTGGAACAACAACATTTCCCTTCTTGGAGGCAAGGCGTTTGAGCCCTTTGGCCTTTTCACCGTGACACCCATGGGCCTGGCACTTCTGGCCGCTGGCATCCTATATTTTGCACTCCTTGGCAAGTGGATCCTGCCGGCCACCGAGGCCAAGGATTCCGGGCTCATGTCACGTCAGGTGGAAAGCCTCTATTCCATCAAGGTAGGTAAGAAGCCCTTTGAGCTCGAGGTTCCTGAAGACTGGACTCCTAAGAGCCTCGATGAACTAAACTTCAGGCCCACCTACAGGGCAACCATCGTGGGAATATTCAAGCCTTCAAAGAAGAAAATGGTTCTATCTCCTGTAAGGGAGGATGTCATAGAGCCGGGGGATGATGTTGCGGTCTTTGGAAGGGAAGAGGATGTAAAGAAGGCAGCCAAGGATCTTGGTTGGAAGATCAAGGATGACCTTGAATACTTTGCTGAAATGCTTTCTCCCAACAATTGCGGAATCGTCGAGGCAGTAATCCCGCCAAACTCCAAGCTTGTTGGAACAACCCTCAGGGATCTTCACTTCAGAAAGACATTTGGTGTCAATCCTCTGGCATTGAACAAGGGCGGGGAGATAATAAGGAGAAACATCTCTCGCATGAAACTCAGGGCCGGAGACGGAATACTGCTCCTTGGGCCATGGGAAAAACTCCATTTTCTGAAAAAGAAAGGTATCCTTCTCTTTACAGAGGATCTAAAGGGCGAGCTCATGAGGCCTCATAAGGCCATTCCGGCAATAGCCTGTCTGGTGCTGGCCTTGACCCTTGCCCTCGGCTTTCACGTGCAGCTTTCCATTGCTCTTTTGACAGGTGCCCTCGGTATGGTGCTCCTCAAGGTGCTGAGCATAGATGAGGCATATCAGTCTGTGGACTGGATGACGGTCTTTCTTTTGGGTGGCCTCATACCCCTGGGACTTGCCTTCGAGACGACTGGTGCTGCAAGGTATATTGCAACGAGTATCATGAATGCAATGGGGCAGGTAACACCCTTTACCCTGTTACTGATAATAGGTCTTTTGACTTCGTTCTTTACCTTGGTGGCTTCCAATGTGGGTGCCACCGTGCTGCTGGTTCCCTTGTCCATGAATATGGCCTTGCAGGCAGGTGCCGACCCGAGAATGGCGGCCCTGGTTGTGGGAATAGCTGCATCCAACACCTTTGTGTTGCCAACTCACCAGGTTAATGCGCTTATCATGAGACCAGGTGGATATAAAACAATTGATTACGTAAGGGCAGGCACAGGCATGACCATCATTTACCTTGTGGTCATGATGGCCATGCTTTATTTCTACTATGGAATTTCCGGTTGATAAGGGGGACAATGATGAAAGCATTTTGGTCAAGCACAGGTGGGAAACAGAGTTTCCTGTGCACAACTAGCGCTGGTTTTCTTGCAGTTGCTATAATCATGTTCTTTTTGGCCATACCCTTGGCGTCCTTCGGCGCTCAAGGGCATGGGGAAAAGGCGCATTCAGGCAAGGAGACCACAGAGTTCAATGGCGACACCATAGCCATTTCTGGAAAGATAGTTAATCCCCACAAGACAGGCGTCGACGACGTAGTCTTAAAGGTCTTTGTCAATGGCGAGGAGTTTGAGCCAAAGGCAAAGGAAGGGCAACATGCCCACGGCGAGGGCGGTCTCAAGACCGAGGCAGACGGTACCTTTCAGACGGTGCTCGAGTTGCCTCCCGGCAGCATCAAGAAGAACGCCAAGATTGAGATCCAGGCCTACAAGCCAAGCTATGAGCTTGGAAAGGTGGAACTGGACAACAGCAGGATAGCCTTTGACGGAAAGACGTATCTTGCCCATGTGGATCTGGAAATAAAGCGCACCCAGGGGCCGGCCTTCTGGATAGCCACAATCATTTTCATTCTCGCCTACATTCTCATTTCCTTTGAGTTGCTTCACAGGACACTGGCGGCCATGCTCGGTGCCTCACTCATGCTGGTCATAAGTTACACCCTCGGAACCATCAATCCCGAGTATCACATTCTGTCCTATGAGGTGGCCATCCATTCAATAGATATGAACGTCATCTTCCTCCTTATGGGAATGATGATAATCGTAGGCATATTGAAACACACCGGTGTGTTCCAGTGGTCGGCATATCAGTGTTACAAGCTGGCAAGGGGTAATGTGATAGTACTGTCCATCATACTAATGACCTTTACGGCAGTGGCATCGGCATTTCTTGACAATGTCACCACCATGTTGCTGTTGACCCCTGTCAGTATAGAAATTGCCCTTTCCCTGGGTATCAACCCCCTGGCACTCCTAATTCCAGAGGTCCTGGCCTCGAATGTGGGTGGTACGGCAACCCTCATTGGTGACCCGCCAAATATTATGATAGGTTCCTATGCAGGTCTTACCTTCATGGATTTCGTGATAAACCTGACTCCGGTATGTCTCATTTCCATGGTGGTGCTGTTTGTCTACTCAAAGTTTGTTTACAACAACGAGTACAGCAAGGCAAAAATCACGGATATTCAAGCCTTTATAGAAAAACTCCGTGAGGAGTACCAGATAACCGACTCCCAGCTCCTCACAGTGGGCGGAATAATAATGGGAATCGTCATTGCCATGTTCTTGACCCATGGCTACTGGCACATGGAGGTTAGCATCGCAGCCCTCTTTGGTGCGGCCCTCCTATTTACCTATGGCCTTCTCACCAAGAAGGTGGATCTCTTGGAGCTCATAGAAAAGGATATCGAATGGACGACACTCCTGTTTTTCATGTTCCTGTTCATCCTCGTTGGGGCAGTTGAAGAGACAGGGCTCCTGGATATCATAGCTGACTGGGTGCTGCACCTTTCCCACGGCAGCCTCGTGGCATCCATTTGTCTGATACTGTGGGTATCTGCCATCATGAGCGCCTTCGTTGACAACATTCCCTTTACTGCAACCATGCTGCCCATTGTTGGGTACCTGACCCAGGTCATTCCAGGGGCGGACTCTGGTGTCCTCTGGTGGGCCCTGGCCTTTGGTGCATGTTTTGGCGGAAACGGCACCATGATTGGAGCCAGTGCCAACGTGGTCACCCTGGGTATAGCCGAGTCGGCAGGCCACCCAATGAAATTTTTCGGTTTCATGAAGGTGGCGTTTCCATATATGATTATAAGTGTAGCTATAGCTAATGTATGGCTGCTTATCTTTTATTAAGCCAATCACATAAAAAAGAGAGGGGAATATGACAAAAAAAGCAGAACCTCTTAGCAAGTTTTTGCTCCCCATAGCAAAAAAGGGAGTATTCAAAGCTGCGTGTCGTCTTGCTGGAGCAATGGCAGAGATGTTAGGTGAAAGGGTGTCTGAGATAACACTGCTTCATGTTATGGCAGGCAGGTACTTGAGCACCCACATGGCCAATATCGATATCAGGGCCGAGATCCTTATTGAAAGCGAAACCTTCAGAAAGATCAGGGAAGAGTTCATCAATAAGGAGATTGTACCTGTCCTGAACGAGGCAAAGAGTACCATCGAGCAGTTTCATCCAAAGGCACCCATTAACATGGAGATAGTCGATGGCAAACCCGCATCCAAGATTTTGGAGTTTGTCAATGAGCACGGCTACTCCACGATCTTCATGCAAAGACGGTGCATCGATCCTGTCAAGGGCTCATTCATAGGAAGTGTAACCTCTGGCATCCTCTATGGGAGCGGTGCCTGCTCGGTTTATGTTCCAGGCACGGACTTTCCAGAAAGCGGCCCGGTTCCCCTAAACTCCTTCCTCGTGGCTGTGGACGGGTCTCCAGGTTCCATGGCCGCAGTGAAAGAGGCCGGGGTCTTGATGGGCTATGCAAAGGAGTCGAAGATAACGCTCTTGAGCGTGGTGGACGTGGTTGACCTGGCAGAGGCTGCCAAAAGTGATTCCTGGCCCACGCCCGTGCAGGAGGCAGAAGTGACCCTCAGGGCTGCACGTGAGACCCTGGAGGATATGAACATTGAATCAGCAAGGATATCAGAGAAGATCCTGGCAGGTGACCCTGCTGAAAAGATAGCAGCCCTGTCTGATGAATCTGAGGCAGACATCATCTTCCTTGGCAGGACGGTGAGAAGTGCCATTACAGACGTGCTGGTAGGCAGCGTGGCAAGGGCTGTGTTGGGTCGCTGTGC
>JAADCZ010000131.1 GCA_013154175.1 Thermodesulfobacteriota bacterium | reverse complement strand
TTCATGCAAGATCCCAAAAAGACTCCAGATGTTCGTAACAATATCTTCGTTGACAACGTGGAGGCTGGAGTAAGGAGCCACGGCAGGGGCTATGCGTACAATCTTTTTTACAAAAACGGCGGGGTAGGGGCCTGCACCCCCGAATATCTTTGGTGTGTAAGGGCCCAGTTTGGCGGATATGAGGATGAACACAGCTTTACAAAAAGTCACAATATCATTGCAGATCCCCTTTTTCGAGATGAAAAGGGCCATGATTTTCATCTAAGGCCCGGCTCCCCTGCAATTGATGCGGGAGATCCCAATCCAGCCTTTGATGACAAAAATTTTCCACCATCCCTTGGTAAAAAGAGGAACGATCTTGGGGTCTATGGCGGGCCACACACCATAGCCGAGAAAAGGGGGCCCAATCACAGGCCAAGGGCAGATGCAGGCAAGGACATGGTTGTCTATGCAGGCAAGCGTGTGGTGCTTGACGGTTCCAAAAGCCTGGATCCAGACGGCGACGCCCTGACCTATCACTGGTCTGTTGTCTCTGGCCCATCAAGGAACAGTATCCGGATAGTTGGCAAGGACAAGGCCAAGGCATCCCTGGTTGTGAAAAAGCCAGGCACATATACTGTTCAACTGGTTGTCAAGGATAGATGGGGTCTTTCCAGCAAGCCGGCCAAGGTTCGTATCAAGGTGCCATCGAACCGCCCCCCAAAGGCGGCAATAAGTGATGTAATTTCCACTGTTTCCGTTGGGGATTCCATCACCCTTTACGGAAGCCCCAGCAGCGATCCAGACGGCGACAAGCTCAGTTATCACTGGAGGCTTGCCTTCAAACCCTCCAAGAGTAACGCTGTCTTGGGCAACGCCAATGGCAAGGAATGCACCCTTCAGATAGATGCCGACGGTGGCTATGCAGTTGAGCTCGTGGTCAGTGACGGCAAGGCAAAAAGTGAACCGGCCGTTGTTTATATCAATACCAAGGCTACGAGTTCCAGTGGCATAAGGCGGGTGCCCCAAGACTACCCCACCATTCAGTCTGCAATAGATGCAGCCCAGCCCGGCGACAATATCGTTGTGGAAAAGGGGCACTACAAGGAACTGATTAGCCTGGATAAGAGCGTCAATCTCATTGGCAAGGATTGGCCAGTCATAGATGGGGGCTCTCCCAATGGCAACCGGAACACCATCAGCATCTTTTATCTTGGTGACAGGGCAGGAAAAATAGAAGGGTTTGTCATCACGGGCGGTGGCACCGGAGAGCTTGGCCATGGAATCAACATATGGGATTCGTCACCAGAAATCGTCAACAACAAGATAACTGGTAACCATCACGGTATTGGAATTCATGGCTCGGAGTCACAGACCGGGCGTACAAAGGTGCACGGCAACCTCATTTACGACAACATGGTTGGCATTGGAAATGGCAAAGACAGCCATGCACACATCTATCAAAACAAGGTCTATGACAACAAGGTCGTTGGTATAGGCTGCAGAGGCAAGGCCGCCCCGATTATTGAGCATAATCTCATATACAACAATCACCTAGGTGTTGGTGTCCGGGAGGTTTCTGCCCCGGTTGTTCGTGGCAACAAGATATTTGATAACGTGGACGGCCTGGTGGTTGGGCCCCTTTCCACCGTCAAGTCATTTGCCTTTGATGACATAGTCATTCAAGGAAACCTTATAGCCAAGAATCATCACATTGGCATCAATATCACTTCATTCAATCTGAGCAAGGTTATTATCACCGACAATGTCATTGACTCTAACAACTTAGATGGCAGAAGGTTCAGGGCAGGTGGTGTCGTTCTGGGCTACCCTGAACCTGGAACCTTCAGTGTCGTGGTAAGGAAGAACATCATTTCCAACAATAAGGGTGGTGGAATTATCAACTATCTTGGGCCTGAAGATTTTCAGACCAAGGGGGCGAAGATAGAAAACGACCTCAACAGGCTTTGGAACAACACCGTTGACTTCCTGGACTGCAAAAAGGGGCCAGGAGATGTAGTGGCTGACCCTGGCTTTGTCTCCACTGACCCCTTAGCAAAAGATGGCTATCTTTTCAAAAAAGGTCCAGGAGGGCCAGATAAAGTGTATTATCAGGGCGCAGGATTACGATAAGAGAAAATAGGGGCCCACGATTCCTTATTTTTACCCCTTATGCCATTTAGGAGTCAGGGCCCCATGAATTCGACAAAAAAGTCCCTTGCCAAAGTCTTACTGCATGTTATATCCTTCCCAAAAGTGATACAAAATTCAAAAAAATAGTACACTTTCTTTGGCAAAATTTTTTTTTGGGAGGAAGAACACCATGAAAAGAAATGTCTTTTTGGTCCTGGCCACCTTTATGGCCTTGTTTTTCTTTGCTGGAAATGCCTTGGCCCACTTTGGAATGATAATCCCTTCTGACCCAATGATATGTAAGGGTGAAAACAGGGTGATAACCCTGGATGTAAGGTTTTGGCACCCTATGGAAGGAATCCCAATGTCCTTGGAAAAGCCGGTTAAGTTCGGTGTGATGGCAAATGGGAAAAAGATAAGTCTGCTTGATTCACTACAGCCCGTGACCGTTAAAGGCCACAAGGCATGGAAGGCAGAGTATAAGGTCAGACGCCCTGGTGTTTATATCTTCTACATGGAGCCAAAGCCTTACTGGGAGCCAGCAGAAGACAAGTTCATAATTCACTATACAAAGACCGTCGTTACTGCCTTTGGCCTTGATGAAGGGTGGGATGAAGAGGTAGGCCTCAAGGCAGAGATAGTTCCTCTTTCAAGACCATACGGACTTTATGCCGGAAATGTCTTTCAGGGTATCGTAAAGGTGGATGGCAAGCCTGTACCCTTTGCTGAGGTAGAGGTTGAGTATTACAACCAGGATGGCAAGTTTCATCCTCCCAATGAATACATGGTGACCCAGACCCTCAAGGCAGACCAAAACGGCGTGTTCACCTTTGGTGTTCCATGGTCTGGCTGGTGGGGTTTTGCAGCCCTTACCACTTCCAAGACTCCAATGAAGTTTCAGGGCAAGGATAAGGAAGTTGAGCTCGGTGCAATCATCTGGGTTCATTTCGAAAAGAAATAGTGGCATAGCAGTCAGATAGTTGCCGTACTTGGAGGTGGGATGTTGACATTTATCGGCCGTTCCAGAGGTAGCCAGTCAAGGCAGGGGCCCAGGGTGGTTGAAGTAAGACCACTTTCAGCAAGGCGCGAGGCCATGGCCCTTGCCGGCGTGATTGCCCTGATTGTGGCCCTCATGGCTGTCCGTTTCTATTTGGTGCGCCACAAGACAGAGGCAAGCAGGGGCCTTAAGTCCTATCAGGTGAAGGATCTGTTCCTTAAGAATCAGGCGCCCATCATGTACAGATCCTTGTGTAGCGTGGTGGGAGACATCCTTGATCTTTATCAGGACGAAGGAAGCTGGCCAGACGTTGAAACCTTGAAGGATGAGGGCCTGCCTCCATTCGATACCGCCTTTCTTCCTCCAGGCCTCAAGGGCTATGTGTGGAAGATGTACAAGGGGGAGGGCTGGGTTGATTATTTTGGCGTCAACTCAGATCTCAACAAAAAGAAAAAGGAAGGGGTCGACCCTCTGCAGTACAGTTTCATTCTAAGAATCATCGACCTCGAGAACCCAAGTCATCCACATCCCCATGTAAATGTCGATAGTAGTAAGAAGCGATTTGTATGGCAGGTGTGGGTATATCCTGCCCCACGGCGCTACCCTGGAGCAGATCAACTAGTGGCCAGAGGATGGAAATGGGTGGTAAATGCCAACGATATCGCCAACGGCGCTGGTACCAATGTTGCTGAAAAACCATGACAATCACTGAGAGAGGTGCAGAATTATGAAAAGAACCGTAATCTTCTTTCTTATACTGTCCATGGCCCTTGTGGGAGTGTCATGGGCACAAGACAAGGAAAAGGAAAAGGATTGTCATCTCCGGATAGGGGTGACCTTGCATCCTTATTACTCCTGGGTGAAAAATATAGTTGGGGACAAGGCCGAGGTTATACCCGTCATTCCCCCAAACACCGATCCACACAGTTATCAGCCTACTCCAAAGGACATGGAGGTGCTCAACAAGATCGATGTGCTGGTAATAAACAACCTGGGGCACGATGAATTCATTAAGCCCATGCTAAAGGCAATTGGCAGAAAGGATCTGGTCATTATAGATACCAGCAAGGGGCTGCCACTTATTCCTGTGCAGCGTCATGTGTATGCCTTTGAAAAGGACTCTGCCAACAAGCCCGTTGCCTACAACAGCCACACCTATATTTCCATCACGGGTTCCATTCAGCAGATTCAGCACATCGCAAGGGAACTTGGGAAATTATGCCCCCAGTATGCCAAGTATTTCAGGCGTAACAGCAGGGCATATGCCAAGCGCCTCAGAAAGATGCTGGCCAATGCCCTGCAACAGCTCGAGGACATCGACACCACCAACCTGCGGATAGCCACTGTTCACGACGGCTATGCCTATCTCTTTCAGGAGCTGGGCATCGAGGTGGCAGCGGTCGTTCAGCCAAGGCATGGAATTGAACCCACAGCCAGGCAGCTCCAGGACACCATCAGAAGAATCAAGAGGGCAAGGGTGAACATCCTTTTCACCGAGCTCGATTATAAGAAAAAGTACGTTGACATTATCTACAAGGAGACAGGGTGCAGGATATATAGTCTCTCCCATATCTCCCACGGCAAATACACTGCGGACTTTTTTGAAAAATCCATGCAGAAGAATCTGGACACCATTGTGAAGGCCTTGAGGGAAACGGCCAACAGCACGAAAAAAGATGTCACCAAACTCTAAAGAGGGGCCAGGCCCGGACTGGGTCCTCGAGGTCTCGGGCCTGGGTGTCACCCTTGGAAGAAACAAGATACTGGAAAACGTCAATCTCACTGTGAGGCGTGGTCATATCCACGCCCTCATAGGGCCAAATGGTGCCGGTAAGACAACCCTCATGCGCAGTATTTTGGGCGGTATGCCCCATACAGGCACCATCCGTTTCAAATTCTACGGGGATGGCACCATTGGGTATGTGCCACAATTTTTGGACTTTGATCGCGCGGTACCCATAACGGTTTTTGATTTTATCAGGCTCATGTTGCAGGACTTCCCCCTTTTCCTATCCTTCAAGCGGGGGAAACGGGAGATGATTCGAAAAATCCTTGAGGTTACAGAGTGCGACCACCTCATGGACAGGATGATGGGCGGGCTCTCTGGTGGTGAGTTCAGAAGGGTGCTCTTGGCCCAGGCGGTGCATCCAGTGCCTGAAATTCTCCTTCTTGACGAACCTGCAAGCAATATGGATGAGGTGGGAACCAACCAGTTTGAACGGCTTTTGTTGGAGCTCAGAAAGAAACACGATCTTTCAATCCTGATGGTAGGGCACGATATCAGGCGGATTCTGGCCCTGTGTGACCATGTCACTGCCATTAACCGCACGGTTATATTTGACGGCAAGCCAGACGAGCTCAGGGACCCAGGAAAGGTGGCGGAACTGTTTGGCCTAACGACTGGGGCAGATGACCTGCTTGGAGGAGCTGCATAACCAATGGAATGGATTTATGACATCATCAGGGGTTGGGCAGAATCTGGTCTGCTTCCCTCTATATTCCAGCATACCTTCATGATAAGGGGGCTTCTTGCCGCCCTGCTGATAGGCCCATTGCTCGGGGCCATTGGTACTGTGGTCGTGACCAAAAAGCTCTCATTTTTTACCCAGACAATCGGAAACGCTGCCATGTCTGGGGTGGCCATAGGACTTCTCTTTGGGGAACCTGTGGATGGGACCTATGCGGGCCTTTATGGCTTCTGCCTCATTGTGGCCCTTGTTATGACCTTCATCAAGAATCGGGCACGATTGTCGAATGATACTATCATTGGTGTTGTGCTAGCCCAGGTCCTTGGAATCGGAATTGTCTTGATGATACTTGTCACCAGCCAGTTCAATATCCATCAGGTCGAGGCCATACTTTTTGGAAGTCTTATCACCCTAAACGATACAGACCTCATATCCTTGGCTGCTGCCGCACTGGGAGCAGGCATCCTCTTCATGTTGACCTACAACAGGGTGATGTTAAGCAGTTTCAATCCTGTGCTTTCCAAGGCCCGTGGGCTCAATCCGGTCTTCCTGGAATATCTCTTTGTAACACTTATGACAGTGGTGGTCGTGGCTAGCCTCAAGCTCATAGGGGCATTACTGGTGCTTGTGCTCATTGTTGTTCCTGCAGCAGGGGCCCAGAACGTGGTTACAAATCTCAGGCAATTTGTCTGGGTGAGCATGTTTTTCGCAACAATCAGCACAACAGTGGGGCTTTTGCTTTCAGGCCTTGTGCCTGTGCCAAGCGGTGCGGTGATAGTTTTGGTATCAAGTGTCCTGTTCTACGGTTCCTTGCTGTTCAAGGCCGTGTTTGTGCGCAGGGAATAGATGGGGCAGAAGGGGCTGGGCTATTCAGCCTTTTTCCGACATTGAGTCAGAAAGCTTGATGAATTGTTCGAGCCCAACCTGTTCAGCCCTACTATTTGGGTCAATCCCTGCCTCTTCAAGGGCCTTTAAAAGCTCGGATTTGTCCATTTTAAGATAACTTGATAGGGCATTAATTATCTTTTTTCTTCTTTGGGAAAAGCCTGCCTTAACTACCCGGAGAAAGGCCTTGTAATCCTTTGCAAATGGGCCCGACTCCCTCCTTTTAAAGGATACCAGTGTGGACACAACCTTTGGCTGAGGCTTGAAGAGATGAGGTGAGATGTCCATCTCCATTTTCACATCGTAGAAATGTTGGGCTGCAAGGCTCAGCACACCATAACTTTTGCTAAAAGGGGCGGCGGCTATTCTTTGTGCAACCTCTTTTTGGAAAAGAAGGCAAGCAAAAGGAAAAACGTGGTGTTCGTCACATAGCTTGAAAACTATCTGAGAGGAGATGTTGTAGGGCAGGTTGCCAGTCAAGACTGCCTCTTGACGCCCCATCTTTTTTACAAGGG
>JAADCZ010000009.1 GCA_013154175.1 Thermodesulfobacteriota bacterium | reverse complement strand
AGCGTCTAAAGTTCTTCGTCCTGGAGTGTGTGCTCCCTTTTGTATTTTTTGACACCATTCTCCAGCCTCGAAATCTTTTTCTTCAGGGACTTGCCCAATCTTTTGGCCTGATCGAACTGGTGGAGGTCAATTGCATTGGCCATATCTTCCACTTCCAAGGACAGGGAGCTCGCCTTTGACAAAAGATCCTCTGCATCAGGGGGGATCTGCCCCATTATGTCTGTCATGCGCCCCCGGAGGATTTTATACTCCTTGGTTAATTTGGAGGTTTGTTCCTTGATGTACTTATCAGCACATTGCCTGGCCACATCGGCAGATTCCTTGCTCTTCTTTGCCAGGTAGATTGCCTTTCGGTATTCACGCTTTGCCGCATATTTCTTGGCCCTTTTGAACAGTATTACGGCATCGTCCCACTGGTCTGGACAATAAGAGGGGGCATTTAGCAAAAGGGCCTGATTCAAGGCCTCTTCTGCCACTGCCTTTTTTTCCCGCCAAGTCGTCCGTAGGCGACCACTTGGGGTTTTTTCGATGATTTTTTCAAGCTCTGCCCTGATTTCCTTTCTCAGTTTGATTCTCAGTTTGTTTGGGTCGGAAAAGTTGAACCCACATAGCAAAAGGGCCAGGCCCAATAGAGCCAGCAGGCCGAACCCCTTTTTTAGTTCAGGTGGCAGAGTATTCATTCAAAAATCATTTTTTAAGGTAAAGGTTATAGGTAATGTGATCCCTGATCCAGCGGCGATCCCACCATTCAATGGGGTTGATGAATACACCGCCTAACATCATGCCAAAATGGAGGTGGTCGCCACCGGCAAGGCCAGTGGAACCCGTGATGCCTATGGTTTGGCCCTTTTCCACCCGTTGGCCTACAGTAACGGCCATCTGGCTCAGGTGGGCATAGAGACTCTGGAGCCCCATTCCGTGGTCAATGACTACGGTGTTGCCATAAATGCCGTTGTAGCCAGCAAAGACGACGAGTCCATTATTGGCTGCCGGGACCCTTGCATGGGCAATCGAGGCAATATCTACCCCGAGATGGTATGCCTGATCCACCTCTTTTCCGTGGTAATAATAGTGTCGCCAATCGGCGAAATCGGCGCGCTTGGCCCCTTTGAATCGTTCAAAGGCCCCCTTGAAATCAACAGTGCCCGAGGTTTTGGAACAAAGAGACAGGAGAAAGTCGTTGTTTTTCTTTCTCAAGATGTGGTTCACCTTGATGAAGGTCTCGATGAGGGTCGGGGCTGCAACCTCAGGAAAACGGCTTACGAACCCGGGCATCTTTCTCTGCAAAAATGAATCAGATATATTAATTCTGTCTTCCTTTTTGCGCCTTGGTAGGACTCTGTAAGCAAACCCGGAGATGCCCTTATTCCCGGCTATGTCAACGGCCTCCACCTGAACCGTCTTGGGGTGAAACACATTGTAGGGAATGGAGAAAAGGGCGCGATAGACGTCATCAGGGCCCTTGAATGCCTTGAAGAACGTCTTGTCAACCCGGACCCCAACATCTGTTACCTTTTCGTTCACCCGGAAGGATATTGCACCGGCACCTCCTACCCGAACGTTATGGATGGTTGAAAGCACGGTGATTATTGGAGGAAGGTAATCGATTCGTACAGGTATCTTAAGAATGGCCTCGTTTCCCTTTGAGCCATTTCGTAACGATGCGTCAAAGGCACCTATCACGAGCAGTGCCTTACCCGATGACAGACCAGATTGTCGTGGCCTTATTTGCCATGTAACTGCAAGTTCCTTTATGGGAGAGCCAGTCCATCTGTTGGGAATGGGCAAAACCTTTTCTTCGAGATCTACCTGCCGCTCCCCCTGGACTATCTTTGCCCAAACCGTTCGGATACCGGCGCGTTTGTCTATAATCTTGACGCTGACAGATGCCTCCTTCCCAATAATGGTGGGAACCTTTTGAGGTATGATTTGTGGGGCCTGGCCCTCGAATAGTCTGTAGCCAAGGTAAGCCCCAGTGCCCACGAGGGCTATGACCAGCAGAATAAAGATGGAAAAAAGTATTCTTTTCATATATCAGCAACCTCTAGCCCGTTGAATTTATTCATGGCAGAATCTATGCCATTTTTGACAAATTCCTCTATGCCTCGAACTGCAAAGTCTACCACCTTGTCAATAACTTCCAATTCATCCTTGGAAAACCTTCCTAGGACGAACCTATCTGCTGGCATACCTCCAGGTGGTCGGCCTATGCCAATTTTGAGCCTGGGAAATTGTTTGGTGCCTAGGGCATCTATGATTGAGCGTATGCCGTTGTGGCCACCATGCCCCCCGGATCTTACAAATTTCATCTTGCCAAAGGGCACGTCCAGGTCGTCATGAACCACCAGGAGTGACTGGGGGGCAATGTCGTAATACGAAGCTACCCGTTGGACTGGGCCACCACTTCTGTTCATGAATTCCATGGGCTTTAACAGGAAGATCTTGGCGTCCCAGAAATGGCCCTGTGCAAGGAGATACTTGGGCGCAGACTTTTCTTCACTAAAGGCCAATCCGGCCTCTAGGGCAGCCCTGTCGATTACCCAGAATCCGACGTTGTGTCTTGTGTCTTGATACTTACGACCGGGATTTCCTAAACCTACTATAAGGAACTTTTTCAACGAAGCCTTTTCAAAAAAAATGACTCCAGAGGCCCAAAAGACCTCCGGAGTCAATATTTAACTGGTTTTTATTCCTCTGAAGATTCCTCTTCAGTAGCCTCGGCAGCCTCTTCGATTTCCTCTTCCTCGGCCTCTTCTTCAGCCTGTACGGTTCCACCAACGACTGTCACAAGGGTTGTGTCCGGGGCCTCTGCAAACTCAACACCCTCTGGCGGTGTGAGGTCGCTGACGTGGAGGGCATCTCCTACATCCAGATCGCTGATGTCCACCTCGATTTCCTTGGGAATGGCCAAGGGCAGACACTTGATAGCAATGGTTCTCTGGATCATTTCCAGCACCCCACCGTTCAGCTCCACGCCTTTTGCCTTGCCCACGATCTTGATTGGGACTTCAACCTCAACCTTGTCTTCCACTGAAATTGCGTAGAAGTCGATGTGGCGAATGCGGTCATTGACAGGGTGCCTCTGCAACTCCTTGATGAGGGCAAGTCTTTCATCGCCGTCGAGATTTAGGGTAAAGATTACCTGTTCACCCTCGGCCTTGATGAGGATTTTATTGAAATCGTGGGTGTTAACACTAAGGCTGATTGGCTCTATCTTGGGACCATATAGTACGGCAGGGATTCGGCCTTCGCGTCTGAGCTTTCTGGCAACACCCTTGCCGCTTTCTGTCCGTACTTTGGCATCCAGATTTATCTGAATCATTTTTAAACTCCTAGTTTACTTTTTTGTCTCAATGTCCTTCAGACAAAGAGGGAACTTACCGAGTCATCGTCGTGAATCCTGGATATGGCCTCTCCCAGAAGGGGAGCCACAGAAAAGACCTTGACCTTGTTGCCAAGCTCCTTGGCCTTCTCTCCCAGAGGGATGGTATTAGTGACCATAAGGGACTTCAATACAGAATTTTTGATTCTTTCAACTGCAGGCCCTGACAGTACGGGGTGGGTTGCACATGCATGGACCTCCTTGGCCCCGTGTTCCTGCAGTGCCTTGGCTGCGTTGCATAGGGTTCCTGCAGTATCCACCATATCATCCAGGAGTATGGCAATCTTGTCTTTCACATCTCCAATGATGTGCATGACCTGTGACTCGTTGGCCTTCTCCCGCCTCTTGTCTATGATTGCCAGCCCGGTACCGAGACGTTTCGCAAAGGCCCTCGTGCGTTCCACTCCGCCGGCATCGGGCGAAACCATGACAACGTCGTCCCTTGGAAACTCCTGAAGGTGTTTCAAGAGAACCGGTGCAGCAAATAGATGATCCACAGGAATGCTGAAAAAACCCTGAATCTGACCTGCATGTAAATCCATTGCCAGCAGCCTTCTTGCCCCAGCCGTTGTAATGATGTCTGCAACCAATTTTGCAGAGATTGGGACCCTGGGTGCAGCCTTTCTGTCCTGACGGGCATAGCCATAGTAGGGTACCACTGCTGTGATACGCCTTGCCGATGCCCTTCTCAAGGCATCGATCATGATGAGAAGTTCCATCATATGGTCATTCACTGGCGGGCACGTTGGCTGAATGACGAAGACGTCTGCACCTCTAACATTTTCCCCGATCTCGACAAAGGTTTCACCGTCGCTGAACTTTCTCACCTGGGCTCGTCCGAGGGGCATGTTTAGATAGTCACAGATCTCCTGAGATAGGGAAGGATGTGCATTTCCCGTAAAGATCTTGATTTTGTTGATGGACATTACCTTTTAAGTCCCCCAAAAATTGCAAAAGATTAAAGGGCACATGCCGATATGGAAGTCAGCCTTTGCCCTGAAAAAGGCAATAAAAAATGGCTGGGGCGGCAGGATTCGAACCTGCGAATGCGGGTTCCAAAGACCCGTGTCTTACCGCTTGACGACGCCCCAACTCCCTTATGTCAAGTGTCGGTCAGGGTTCTTGTCACAATACAGCGGTACCCGGTTTGACTAGTGACCTTTTCCATGGCACCTTGCGCCTGTTGCTCTGTGTCAAAGACTCCAAAGACAGTCGAACCACTTCCCGACATGAGCGCCTCTCTGGCACCTGCGTCCAGAAGGCTAGTTTTTACCTTGGAAATGGCCGGATACCTGGCAATAACCGGCTTTTCCAGATCATTGTGCCAGCCAAAATTTGTTTCGGCCTTGCGAGGGTCAAAAATAGTTTCCTCATTCTTTCTTGTCAACTTGAAATTCTGATAGGCCCAACGGGTACTAACGGAAAAATCAGGAAATACCAGCAGGTACCAATTGGGCTCGAGGTCAATTGGGCGAAGCTCGGTTCCTGTTCCTGTACCCAGGGCATATGTCCAGTCATGGGTGAAAAAGGGGCAATCTGCTCCCAAGGTTGAAGCCATTTGCCCAAGTTCTTCGTCTGAAAAGGGGTTGCCAGTCAACTTGTTGAGGGCCCTGAGTACAGTGCCGCAATTTGAACTGCCACCACCAAGGCCAGCCCCTGCAGGAATCCTTTTCTTCATATCAATCCTGACACTGAAATCGAGGCCAGCTGCCTGTCTAAATTTTTGAGCTGCCATGTAAGCCAGATTGTCCGGACCATTTGGCAGCCATTTTGGGCAGATGAGGGTTGTATTGCTTTTGCCATCATCCTCTAGTGCCAGGCCAAGTTCGTCGAAGAAGGCTATTTTTTCAAATATTGTAACTATCTCGTGGTAACCGTTGGGCAGTTTGGCTGTTATGTAAAGGCACCTGTTGATTTTTGCAGGTGATTTGAACCAATGCATTAACCGGCTTTTTTTACAAATTTCATCCTTAAATCAAATAATATGTTATCGATTAAGGTCTGTTCTTCTTCTGTCAGGTTGCCTGCAGTCTTTTCCTTGAGCATGGCTATGGTGTCGATTGCATGCTTTGCAAGGACGAGATCTTCGCATACTTCGTCCTTGCCGGGCTCGGGAATTTCACCTAAGTGAACCAAGGCGGATGTATTCAGTGACAAAATGAAGGCAGCAAAGGTTACATCTGGCAATGGAATATTCTCCTTTGATGTATCTTGTGACTGTGCGCTGCCTTGTTTGTCTTTTTCCCTTTCCTCCATTGAGGGCCTCCATATGTTATTTTCGTTAGCTAGTTTCAAATACTTGGTTTCTTCGTTCTGCTATTATATAAGGTAGACAATTTAGTCGTCAGAAACAAGACCCTTGGGCATTGCAGTGGCGATATGAAAAATCTGGAAGTGTAATCTAGTTATGGACTTTTCTGATTCTTTTGACGATCTTTTCCCAAAAGGGGCACTGAAGGGAATCCTCGATGAAGGGGAGCCTCCAGAAGGGGAAGGAGAATTTAGTGGCCAAGATGAAAGACGTATCTGGAGTGTAAGTGAGTTCATATTCCACATCAACTCCCTGCTCGATCTTGAGTATGGAGTCATCTGGATCGAAGGTGAAGTGGGGCAGGTGAGTGTTCCACCTTCTGGCCACTATTATTTCACCCTCAAGGATGACAGTTCCTGTATAAAGTCTGTCTGTTTCAAGGGAAGGCAGGGGGAGTCGAGACGCTTCATAGAGGAGGGAGCCCACGTCTTGTGCCTTGCAAGGCCAAATGTCTACAAGGCACGCGGGGACCTCCAGATGATAGTTGAGCATGTGGAGCCGTGGGGGCTTGGCCGGTTGCGGCTGGAATTTGAGAGGCTAAAGGAACGATTGGCCCACGAAGGGCTCTTTGAAGAGGAAAACAAAAAGGATATTCCCCAGTGGCCACGAAGAATCTTTGTAATAACCTCCCCCACAGGGGCTGCCTTTAGGGATTTCGTCAAGACTGCACGCAGCAAGTTTCCCTCTGCCAGGATATATTTGGTGCCATCCAGTGTTCAGGGAAGTGAGGCACCACGACAGCTCATAAGGGCCATAGATATTGCAGAAGAATACGCCAAAGATGGGGACGTGATAGTCTTGACCCGTGGCGGCGGAAGTATGGAGGATCTTTGGGCCTTCAATGATGAGGAGTTGGCAAGAAGGATATTCAGGTGCGGTGTGCCCGTTGTTTCTGCTGTTGGCCATGAGGTGGATTTTACCATCTGTGATTTTGTCTCAGATGTAAGGGCAGCAACCCCGACGGCAGCGGCCCACTTGGTTTGCCCATCCTTGGCAGAGCTGGAAGAGGCCCTTTGTAGTGTAAGAGGCAGGCTTGCCAGGGCAATGAAACACGTGATCATGGCAAAAAGGCACAGAACCAGTCTTTTGGCTGCGAAACTCAAGCACCCGAGAGGGGTCTTGATCGAGCAGCGACTCAGGGTAGATGATATGCAAAGGAGGTTGCTGTCAGCGGTTTCCCAGTCCGTATCCTCGAGGGCAAACGTCTTGGCTGGAATCAAGGCTAGACTTGCCATGAATAGCCCTGGATTTAGGGTGGAGAAACTGCGTTCCTTGTTGGAGCGCACCATATTCAAGGCAAAGGATGAAATACTTGCAAATCTACGCCATAAGAAGGACCTTCTTGGCGATATGGAATCCAGGCTTGCCGGGGCAGATC
>JAADCZ010000134.1 GCA_013154175.1 Thermodesulfobacteriota bacterium | reverse complement strand
CTCCTCTTTTCAAACCACAAACCATAAACGAATTCATCCAGCGACATGAGGCTAATCGAAATAAATTGTCATTGCTCTCTGCGAAATTTCACGACCCAACAGGGTATGGTCGGATCGTGAGGGGTCCTGATGGTACCTTTCGTAAGGTGGTTGAGGAAAAAGATGCCACCTCCCAGGAAAAGGCCATTAAAGAGGTGAATACCGGGACGTATTTGGTGGACAGGTCCCTTCTCTTCCAGCTCGTCAAGTTGTTGGATGCTGACAATGCCCAGGGAGAATATTACCTTACAGACATAGTCGAGCTAGCAGTCGGGCGAGGAGAACGGGTTGAGGCCTATTGCCTCGCTACTGAGGAGGAGGCCCTCGGCGTCAACTCCAGGCGCCAGCTAGCCCAGGCGGAAAACGTCTTACTATGGCGGATTAGGCACAGGCTCATGGATGCCGGGGTTACATTGTCCCTTCCGGACACCATCTATATCGAGTCGGATGTAGAGATAGGGCGTGACGTCTTCATCGGGCCTCATACAATTATCAAGTCAGGTACTCGAATAGGGGAAGGCGCAACCGTCCTCGGCCACTCTTACATCAGTGGCGCTGTTATTGATGCTGGCCACACGGTCGAGCCTTTTACTGTACTTAAGGGATAAAACAGGATAATGTAAAAGGCCGCTATATTATCGCAGAAAGGAGCAATGACAGATGGACGCATTAGAAATCATATCTGTTTTAGAAGAAAAAATAGAAACTCTTTTGTCCCATGTAGCTAATCTGGAGGAAAGAAACAGAAACCTTCAGCAGGAACTGGATGAAAATAAGGCAAGGGTTGCAGAGCTGACGGCCAAGGTGGAAGGCCTTGAACAGGAAAGGGCCGATGTCAGTGCCAGAGTGGAAAGAATCCTGGCCAAGATTGGAGAGGTTACAGACGAAACCCAGGCTCCAAGTCAGGACGAAGGCCATGGATCCGGCGAATACAATGAAGGTTCCGGAGACCTGCAGTTCTCTGATGCAGGGTAGTGCGGTTATTAATACGTGCATCAAAAGTTTAAGCTAAAATTCCTGGGTAATATATACGAGTTGAAGGGGGAAGACCCCGATGTGGATCTTCAGGAGGTGGCCTCTTATGTAGAGAGTAAGGCCAGTGAGATTGAAAATAAGCACTCTCACTTGCCACCTACACGGCTGATGGTATTAATTGCCATGAGCCTTGGGCGTGATTATATGCTTTTAAAAAAGAGGCTTGAGAACCTCGAGGAGAAATTGAACATCGAAGTTCAAAGACTCAGCAAAAAAATAAAGTAAGAGCGGGTGAAAAAGAAGGGTTGATATGTTATAATTTTATATAAAGCATTCCCTGCTGTGTGCGTGGAAGGCTGATAGTTTGTTGAGCCAACACCCCAAACAAGGGAGTCATCCCTCCGTGGAAGAATGGAAAGGGAGAACAGCCCTTTCCGTCGGAAGCGGATATGACGCCCACCTGAGTTAGCTCAGGTTCAATAGACTCAGCTCCACGGCATGGCGGGGTTTTTGGTTGCTATAACCCCGTCTGGGTCTTCATATAAACGGATAATGGTGAGATTTTCGGCGTTTCAATTCTGCTTCAGCAGATTTTATATATATTTTAATTGTTCCAGATTTATTTATTTTAAAAGTAGCTCCGCCTTGGCTCCATTGAGGGTGACTTGAAACAATGGGCGGATCGAGGTCCTTCCCGTACTCCACCAGTATCCGTTTTTAATATAATCTAAATTAGATGGGGTGTGGCACTACAATCCAGTGATGGAGGCCACACATGATTGACTTGACCATAATATTCCTACTGGTGCTATTCGCAGCCATTGGAGGTGCGGTTGGCTTTACAGTAGCCAAGATCATTTTTTCCAAGAAACAGACAGAGGAACGCGAGACGGCAGCCAGAATCAAAATGGAGGCCGAGGCAGAAGCAAGACGGCTTTTGCAGGAGGCGCGCGTTCAGGCCAAAGAGGAGGCCCTTCAGCTAAAGAAGGAGGCTGAGCGCGAGGTTGCGGAACGCCAGGGCGAGCTGAGGAGTCGAGAAAAGCGTCTTCTGCAACGTGAACAACAGATAGAGAAGAAAAAGGAGCTTGTAGATTCCAAGGAGATAGAGCTTCTTGAAAAGGAAAAACATATCCAGGCCACGCAAATTGCACTTCAGGAAAAGGAAAAGGAGATATCCTCATTAATAAGTGCCCAAAGGGAGCGCCTCGAGCAGATTTCCGGAATGTCCAAGGAGGAGGCCAAGGAGGAATTGTTAAAGAGCTTCGAGGCCGAGGTACGCCAGGATGCCGGCAAGCTTCTTCGCAAAATAGAGACTGAAACCAAGGACCTTGCAGACAAGAAGGCCAGAGAAATTATCGCCCTGGCCATTGCCAGATATGCAGGGGAGTATGTGGCAGAGCGCACGGTTTCAGTGGTGGCCTTGCCGAATGAAGAGATGAAGGGCCGGATTATCGGCAGGGAAGGGAGAAATATCAAGGCCATAGAGGCGGCCACGGGCATTGACATCATAATCGATGATACGCCAGAGGCAGTCTTGCTCTCTGGCTTTAATCCCGTCCGCCGTGAGGTAGCCAGGGTTGCATTAGAACGCCTGGTGCTGGACGGGCGTATCCACCCTGCGCGCATCGAGGAAGTGGTACGCAAGGTTGAAAAGGAAATCGATGCCTCCATTCGTGAAGCCGGAGAGCAGGCTACCTTCGATGTGGGTGTTTATGGCATACACCCTGAGCTGGTCAAACTTTTGGGTAAGCTGAAGTTCAGGACGAGTTATGCCCAAAATGTATTGCAACATTCGGTGGAGGTGGCCTTTCTGTGCGGTATCATGGCTGCAGAATTAGGAGTGGACGTTAAAAAGGCCAAACGCGCTGGGCTGCTACACGATATCGGCAAGGCAGTGGACCATGAAGTGGAAGGCTCCCATGCGATCATAGGTGCTGATCTTGCCAAAAAGTATGGTGAACCACGGGATGTGGTTCATGCCATAGCTGCCCACCATGAGGATATCAAGCCTGAATCCGTCCTGGCAGTTCTGGTTCAGGCAGCGGATGCATTATCTGGGGCAAGACCAGGTGCACGGCGGGAGATGCTGGAGAGCTATGTAAAGAGGTTGGAGGATCTGGAGCGTATAGCAACCTCCTTTACTGGCGTAGAAAAATCCTTTGCAATACAGGCCGGACGTGAAATACGGATAGTGGTCAATAGTGATTCAATTTCCGATTCCGAGGCCGCCATGTTATGCAGGGATATTACCAAAAAGATAGAGAATGAATTGACGTATCCGGGGCAGATCAAGGTCACAGTTATACGAGAGACCCGTGCCGTCGACTATGCAAAATAGTTTTAATTTGGGTGTGTAAAATGGAAAAGGACATTGAAAAGTCAATAGAGCTGATAAACAGGGGTGCAGTGGAAGTAATCGCACCAGACGAGCTGAGAAAAAAGTTAGAGCGAGCCATAGCGGAAGATCGTCCACTTCGGGTTAAGACCGGGTTTGATCCAACTGCACCGGATCTTCATCTCGGTCATACCGTCCTGATTCAAAAGATGCGACATTTCCAGGAGCTGGGCCATCAGGTGATATTTCTTATTGGTGACTTTACCGGTCTCATCGGTGATCCCACTGGCAAATCGGAGACAAGGCCCCCCCTTACACCCGAGCAGGTACAGGAAAACGCAGCGACCTACAAGGAACAGATATTCAAAATCCTCGATCCGGACAAGACGGAAATTGCCTTCAACAGTCGATGGATGAATGAAATGGTGGCCATCGACATGATTAGGCTGTGTGCCAAATATACAGTGGCGCGCATGCTCGAACGTGAAGATTTCAAACAGAGATTTCAGAGTCAGCGGCCCATAGCCATACATGAGTTTATCTATCCCCTTATTCAGGGTTACGATTCCGTTGCCCTCAAGGCCGACATAGAGCTGGGAGGTACGGATCAAAAGTTCAACCTGCTTGTTGGAAGGCACATCCAGAAGGAATATGGCCAGGAACCCCAGGTTGTGATCACCATGCCTCTACTGGAAGGGCTCGATGGCGTGAACAAAATGAGTAAGTCCTTGGGCAACTATGTGGGCATAACCGAAGATCCAGATTCCATGTATGGCAAACTCATGTCCATCTCAGATGAGCTCATGTTTCGCTATTATGAGCTGCTGAGTTCCCTTTCCTTGGACGAGATCGAGGAGCTGAAAAAGGGCATTCAGGCTGGAAGGCTGCATCCCAAGGAGGTAAAGGCACAGCTCGCTACCGAACTGGTGGCCAGATATCACGGCGAGGAGGCTGCAAAGAGGGCCAGGCAGAAGTTTGAGGCCCAGTTCTCCCGTGGAGAAATACCAGATGATGTTCCCGAATATGACCTTTCTAAGGAAGATGGCCAGAAGATATTCCTTCCGAAACTTCTAAAGAATGCAGGTCTTGTAAAGAGTACATCTGAAGCCCGAAGGCTTATCAAACAGGGGGCTGTGAGCCTCAATGGTGAAAAATTATCAACGGATGAGATAGATAGGCCAGACCCTGGCAGCATCCTTAAAGTGGGTAAGCGGCGCTTTTTGAAACTTGTCTGATGTTTCATAGATATTCCTACTAGAGCCGGTCCACCACTGGATGCGTATCAAGAGGGTTAATTTCTCTTAAGAAAATAGGCGTATGAACAACTGGTTAGGAAACGCCCTGGCCGCCATGCTTTGCTGGGGGCTGTGGGCCTTTTTCCCAAAACTGTCCTTGTCGCGCATATCAACGGCGAGCTCTGTATTTTATGAGGCCTGTGGAGTTATGGCCACGAGCCTAGTGGTGGTATTTCTGCTCGGCCCAGGTATCGACAGAGACTTGGAAGGCGCTCTCTACGCCGTATTGACGGGTATCTTTGGTACAGTGGGGCTTTATTTCTTTTTCAGTGCAGTTAAGACCGGGCCAATTTCTGTAATTTCTGCCCTTACGGCACTTTATCCAGTGGTTACAGTGGTGCTAGCAGTGGTGGTGCTTCATGAACGGCTAGCTGTCAGGCAGGTCCTAGGGGTTTTGCTGGCCCTGGTAGCGGCTGCACTCCTTTCTTCTAGGGCCTGATATTACGGGCGGCAGGGTTCGGTCCTCTTTGCCCCAAGCAGTAAAGGTTCATCAGGGTTTCTGACTGTAAAACATTTGTTGAAAGAGTGGATTCTTTTAAGCGGTAAGAGGGGGATGGTGCCGAAGGGGAGATTCGAACTCCCACGGGAATAACTCCCACTAGATCCTGAATCTAGCGCGTCTACCAATTCCGCCACTTCGGCACATGCAGCAGCCCTATTAAATAAAGAGGTGTTGCTATTGTCAAGTGCCCATATTACTGTTTTTTAGACTAATTTATCGGTGATTGTAATGAAGATATATTCTGATATTTATGACATAGAGAGGCCTTTCAATAGACCGGCCCTGACAATAGGAAATTTTGATGGAGTTCACCTGGGTCATCAGGCCCTTTTCAAGAAGGTTGTGGAGTTGGCAGACGAAAGAAACGGAGACAAGGTCGCCCTCACCTTTCACCCACACCCGATGAAGGTATTGAGGCCTGACAACCCTCCAAAGCTGATCTGTACCCTCGAACAAAAGATAGAGCTGATTATGGCCGCAGGCATAGAACATCTCATCTGCCTGCCCTTTACCAAGGAATTTGCCCGGACACCGGCGAGTTTTTTCGTTGAAGAGATACTGTATCGAATCATCGGTGTGGAAGATCTTGTGATTGGCTACGATTACAAGTGCGGGCGAGGACGCGAAGGGGACATTGATTTTTTGAAGAGAATGGGGGACAAGCTCGGGTTTCGCGTGCACGTTATTCCCCCTGTAAAGGTGGATGGGATGATTGTAAGTAGCACCGCCATTAGAGAGCTGGTGAAAAAGGGCGATATGAGGATGGTGCGAAAGATGCTTGGCAGGTTTTATCAGATACGAGGAGTGGTCAGAAAGGGAAAGAGGCGAGGAGGGCCAATTGTGGGTTTCCCCACTGCCAATCTGGCATTAAATCCAGAAGATCTATGTCCCAAGCCCGGGGTGTATGCAGTCCAGGTCATACACGGAGAACGGCTCTACGACGGTGTCGTAAATATCGGTTTCAACCCAACCTTTGGCGATGGGAGGCTGGGTGCAGAGGTCCATATTTTTGATTTTAATAAAGAAATTTATGGCCATGAAATAAAGGTAAACCTTGTAGAAAGGATCAGGGATGAAAAGAAATTCTCTGGTCCAGAAGAGTTGGCTGCCCAAATCAAAAAGGATATTCAAAAGGCCAAGGAAATTTTAAAGGAAATAAGGTCCTGATACCCTTAAAGGGATAACTTCGCTCAATATGACTCAAGGTGGGGCAAAAGGCGCTCAAGGCCAAAACAGCAGGGCCAAAGACTTTTCGCTGTCCCGCTTTTTGATTACCTACCTGGTCCTCATGGGGGTGGTGTTCCTTGCATTGAGTCTTAAGCCGCTCAAGCAAGTTCTAGATTTAAATGGACTCTACACCCAGGCAATAGTTAAGGCTACTGCATTGCTCCTTAGGCCCTTCGGGCTGGTACGTGGGGTTGATGGCTCCATTATTCACCTTTCTGGAATTTCCCTGGACATAAAATTTGGCTGCAATGGCCTTGAGGCCTTTTTAATCTATTTAGTGGGCATTGTTTCTTTTCCGGCCAGGTGGAGGGCCAAGGCGTGGGGGCTTATACTTGGTTTCTTGATTATACAGGTTTTAAATGTGCTCAGAATAGTGGCCTTGGGCTACTTTGGAGTGCATATGGCAAACTATTTCTATATTTTTCATATCTATGTAGCGCAGGGCATAATGATAGCCGTTGCCTTTCTCATTTTCATTGTATGGCTCCACCATGTGGTTAACGCGTAAGGCGCTACTATCAATAGCCCTTTTTATTGTTTCATATGCTGTCACTCTGTTTCTATGGCTAAGATTCAAGGTATTTTACGGTGAGATCGTTGCCAATATAGGTGCACACCTCGCTGCTATCGTATCTGGTTGTCTTGTAGAGTCGGTACGTATCACACAGGAAAAGGCAGTCTGCCAGTTTATCTATCATGCCTTGACTGTACGTGGCCCTGCAGCGCTGCATTTTCAGGCCATTGTTTTTGTGTCTAAATATTCCTACAATGTCCCCTTGACCCTATCCCTCGTGTCGTCGTTATATCCGTGGATACGTCTTCGTCTAAGGAATGTGGCCGAGGCACTAATCCTGTTGTTTGGATTGCACGTGGCCTATGTATTTATTTTCTGTTCTTTAGAGATATATCATGCCTTTCTGAGAGCCGGGGTGAAAAGCCTGTGGTGGCCCGAGCAGTTACTCTGGGAATATTCATGGGCCTTTGTGAATGCTATGGTTGTGAGGTTTGAACCTTTTTTGATAGGCGCCTTTTTGTGGATTAGAAGTTATGCTTCCTCGGTTGGAAAATTCAATGCAAAGGCTAAACAATAAAAAAAGGCCTCATAAGAGGCCTTTTAAACTTGCTAGTATAAGAGGTTGTTAGACTTCTTCTACTGTGATTGCACCAACTGGGCAGACCTCAACACAGGTCTCGCAACCAAGGCAATCATCTGGCCTTGCAACAACTGGCTTGTCATCCTCGAAATCATAAACTTCTGCGGGGCAAGCGTTTACGCACTCCTCATCGCCCTGGCACTTGTCAAAATCGATTGTGATCTGAAACATGGCTTCCTCCTTTTATTGTAATTTATGGGACCCTGTCCCTGGCTCTCCTTGCACTTTGATATTTTTCAAATGTAAACAGGTCTCATATAGACAAAAGACAAAGACCTTGTCAAGCCTATTTTGTCTTTTTTGCTCAAAATCTCACATGCCTGGTTTTCCATTGATTTCGAGCCCTTTTATCTTAGCGACACCATTGAGAAAAGTTGACGCCCATTCCTTCTGCCCCAATGCGTGTACGTGTGTATATGTGCAAAAAACATTTTTATTTACATAACCCTCCAATTTGTCTTGAAAACCGCTTCCTCTACGAAGTTTGCAGGCAAATCCTAGGGAAGTTATCGAATCTTTGGGTATTGGTCTTGAGTA
The DNA here is from genome assembly GCA_013154175.1 of Thermodesulfobacteriota bacterium. Classification (GTDB taxonomy): domain Bacteria; phylum Desulfobacterota; class Dissulfuribacteria; order Dissulfuribacterales; family QOAL01; genus JAADCZ01. Next base: position 18,746 of record JAADCZ010000134.1, on the reverse strand, counting down.
ATGGAATTCATGACCCTTGACGACAGCTCCCCGTTTATAAAAGGGCGTATCTTTTTGAAACTCCATTATTGTGTAGCCATGTCCAGCAGGTTTCTGTTGCATTTTCAAGTCAAAGGGAATTGCCCCAACCATTTCATATTTTTCGTTTTGCCACAAAATTGAATGTCCTAGATACATAAGGCCGCCACATTCTGCGTAGACTGGCAGTCCGTTATTTATGAGCTCCAGAAGGTTTTTCCTAAATTCAATGTTTTTTTCAAGCAAGGCGGCCTGGGTTTCCGGAAATCCCCCTCCGATGTAAATTCCGTCCACCTCTGGGACGCGCCTGTCTGAGATTGCATTCAGATATTTGAGCTCCGCTCCAAGAAGGGACAAGGCCTCCAGGTTTTCAGGATAGTAAAATTGAAAGGCTGCATCACGAATCACCCCTATTTTCAAGCCGGAGTACTTGGGGCCCTCGATGCCAAAGAGGGTGTTAAGATCAGTTGCTGAACCAAGGTTCGGGGCACGTCTTGAAGCGAGATTGATTATTCTGTCAATGTCCATGTGTTCTTGTGCAAGCGTGGCCAACTCATCCAGGGCAGAAGATGCACCTTGGAATTCATCTGTCGGAGTGAGGCCAAGGTGGCGCATTGGGAGGGGGTCCTTCTTGAGGCGCGGAATAAAACCGAGAACGGGTAGCCCAGTATAATGTTCAATGGCCTGGGTCACCATGGCGATATGTCGCTTTCCCGCAACCTGATTAAGGATTACTCCAAGGAAATTGACCTCGGGTTCAAAGGTCAGACAACCCTTTACAAGGGCAGCGATGGTACGCGTTGCCTTGGTGCAGTCGATGACAAGGAGAACGGGTGCGTCAAGGAGCCGTGAAAGTTTCGATGTGCTTGCCGTGCCCTCGAGGTCCATCCCATCGAAGAGGCCCCGATTGCCTTCTATTATTGCAACATCCCTTTCCTGGCTTCTAAGCTGGAAAGATGCCTTTATAGTCTCCACATCCATTAGAAACGGATCAAGGTTATAGCACTGGTCGTTTGAAGCAGCAGCGAGCCAGGCTGCATCGATATAGTCTGGCCCTTTTTTGAAACAGACGACCCTTTTACTTTGATTGCTCAGGGCCCGAGCAATGCCCAGGGAGGCAATGGTCTTGCCAGAACCGCCTCTCAGGGCTGCAATGGTGAAGGCAGGAATTTGGGGCTGTTCAATTTTGTGTTCCATCCCTTTCTCTTTTCTACTTTGAGGTTGCCTCTAGTTGTTGCAGCTTTTGAGTTAGTACACTGCTGAGGTTTATTTTTCCAAGTCGTTTAGCGCATTCAATGGCATATCTGAGGTTTTGAGCAGAAGAGCCGAACTTGAGGAAGACCTCTAGGGCCTCTTCAAGGTTGTTGGTGTGCATCAGACTTACCCCCAGGCATCCATGAAGCTCAGGGGATTTGGGAAAGTGTCTCAGTGCCTCTTTGAGAAGTGTAATGGCAGAGGCGTGATCCCCGTTTTGTTGAAGCAAAATGGCCAGACCAAGATATGCCCTGTGATCGGGAAAGTAGTCCAGTGCGCGCTGAAAGAGCTTTGCTGCGGTCTGGGCCTTTCTGGGGATTTCCTTGATGTTTGCATAGTCTCCAAAGATGAAGGTCATCCCCAGCCTGGAGAGGAATGAGGCATGGTAGGGGGCAAGTTCCGGCAGCTTTTTAAGCTGGATGTTTAGGGCAAAGTCTGGAAGTGACGAATAAAAGGCCTTTCTAAGGGTACGTCCATATTTTAGCACTGCATTTCCATCGAGCTTCGGGTCTGTTTCGAAATACATGATGTCCTCGATGCGTTTTAGCCAGATATCATCATTGACTCCCGTTCTTTTTTTAAAGTCTTCATAGAGTTGCGTGCCTGGAAATATGTCTAGGATGTAGAATATGGCACTCAGGGGTTTTATTCGCTTCATGAGTCTTGCCGACTGTTTGATGGTGTCCTTTGTTTCGCCAGGGTTGCCATAGATGAAATAGGCGCGAGGCATGATGCCATATGCCCTTGTAAGCTCAAAGGCCCTTTGAATTTCCTGATCGCTGATATTTTTATTGAGCTTTTTGCGGATCTTGGCAGAGCCGCTCTCCACCCCATAACTAATCTGGATGCATCCAGCGCGTCTCATCCAGTAAAGTATTTCATCATCCACTATGTTTACCCGCGAGATGGCAGCCCACTCGATATCAAGCCCTTTGTCGATAATTTTTTGGCAGATGGATATGACTCTGTCCTTTTTTAAGGTAAAGGTATCATCAGATATGTAGAAGAAGCTTTGCCCCTTTTGCCGAAGTCTTTGGAGTTGGGTCACAAAATAATCCGGGCTATGAAATCTAACCGTTCGATTCCAGATACGAGGAGAGCCGCAAAATGAGCAATTCCACGGGCAGCCCCTGGAAGAGATAACATGCTGAAAGGAAAAGAATTGTGCTGGGTCTGGCAGGGCATCGAGGTCTTTTATGAAGGGGGCAGGGGGATTTTGGACAGGAACACCATTTTTTCTGTACGCAATGCCGGCAAGGTCATCATAGGACTGGTTTGAGTCAAAGCGAGTAACCAAATCCGTGAGGGTATTTTCCCCTTCTCCCATGACAATCAAGTCTAACTCTGGAAAATGTTTCAAAAGGTGTTGCCACAAAAAAGTGGCTCCAGGGCCACCCATGACCACAGGTACGTGGGGAAAAACCCTTTTGGATACCCTGGCTATGTCTAGCCCACCCCATCTGTTGGCGTGCAAAATGGAAATGGCGGTGATGTCTGGCTGAAGCCTTTTTAATTCCTGCTCGATTAATGATTTTTGGTCTTTTAAATTGTACCAGTTCAGTATGTGACAGGAGTGCCCCATTTGGGTTAGGGACGCTGCCAGATAATAGACCCCGATTGGCGGGACCTTGATATCGTAATCCTGGAGTCTCTGATCCAGACAGTATGGATTGATTAGGACAATATTCACCGCAGTTGCACCCTAAGTTTAGACGCTAATGAAATTTTTTTCATGCTTGAGCGAATTCCAGAGTAAGGCCAAATACTTGGATTTTCAAGGTGATTTCATCGATAATTAATTAGATCGTGAATTAGTGACTTGACACACAAGCTCTTTTTGTCTATAGATAGAAACCATCGGCTGAATCGCCATTCATTAAGAGCGTAGGCCGATTGGGGAGGAAGCAAGGGTTATTAATGCCCCGGAATCTCTTTTCGAAGGAGGCATCTGTGGGGAGAAAGATGCATAAGGGACTCAGGGAGATCCTGGAACAAAAAAAGGGCCCGATAGTTGAGAAGTGGAGGGAGCAGATCCACAAAACCTATCCCCCTGAAACAGCACAGTTTTTGAAAAGAGAGAAAGATCGCTTTTCAAATCCCATCGGTTCATCAATTGAAGAAAGTATTTGGCCGCTCTACGACCAGCTTATTGGTGAGGCCGATCCTGCCACAACCAAAAAGCTTTTGGACAATTTAGTGCGTGTCAGGGCGGTGCAGGATTTTACGGCTGCTAGTGCCGTACAAATAATCTTTGCGCTAAAGCCCATTGTTCGAAAGGAAGTCTTTGGTATTGCACAAAAGAAGGGCCTGGTACAGGAGTACCTGGAGTTTGAATCGGAAATAGACCGTTTCGGTCTACTGGCCTTTGACGTGTTCATGGAATGTAGAGAGCGGGTGTGGGAGATCAAGCGTAACGATCTTCTCAAGAGGCCATTTATGCTTTCTGGCGGCATGTGCCCTTCTTATATGATGAAGCGCGGCATTAAACATCTGGAAAAATTAAAAAAAGAAATAACCCAACATTAACTTTAGAGGAGTAGGTATGGCAGCGCGAATCTTGTTTCCACTGGCGGTAGTTTTGGCAATTGTTGCGGTGGCTCTGATAGGAGGGTCTATCTCCTTTCTGCAGCCCCTATTCAGTGTGGCCCTGCTTTATGTTGCCTTTGCCATTTTCTTTTTTGGATTCATTGCAAAGGTAATTAACTGGGCCAAGTCACCGGTGCCGTTTCGCATCCCTACCACCGCAGGCCAGGAATTTTCGCTTCCTTGGATCAAGTGGTCCAAGATCGACAATCCTAGTACCCTGGGTGGTGTGTTGATGAGAATGTTCTTTGAGGTTTGTCTGTTCCGCTCCCTGTTCCGTAACATGAGAACAGATTTGCGGTCTGGATGGTTGATTCATTCTCCAACAAAGTGGCTGTGGCTGTTGGCGCTAGGTTTTCACTACTCATTTCTCATCATTGCGATTCGCCATCTGAGGTTATTCTTGCATCCCATCCCAGGAGTTGTGGAGACCCTGGATGCCATTGACGGCATGTTCCAGATTGGGATTCCACCCCTTTACCTGAGTGACATTATAATTTCTCTCTGTGTCACAGGGTTGCTTATCAGGCGGCTGTTTCTGCCAAAGGTCAGGTTTGTTTCACTTGCCGCTGATTACTTTCCGCTATTTCTGATAATTGCAATTATCACCACTGGACTCCTGATGAGGTTTGTCTTCAGGGTCGATATAACCGCCGTAAAGGCACTTGCTAATGGAATTGTAAGTTTCCATCCTGTGGTACCCAAGGGTATCGGAGCCATATTCTTCGTACATCTGGCTCTCGTATGTACGCTGATCGCTTACTTCCCCTTCAGCAAGTTGATGCACATGGGTGGTATCTTCATGAGTCCTACTAGGAATTTGGCTAATACTAGCAGGATGGCCTACCATGAGAATCCATGGAGGCAGCCACCCAAGTTCCACTCCTATGAAGAGTACGAAGATATGTACAGAGACTACATGAAAGAGGCAGGACTACCGCTTGAGAGAGAATAATCAAAAGGGAAAGGTATCATGGCTAAAGAACTAACACCCCAAGAAATGTTGAGGATTGACCTTACTCCCCCCAATCGGGATTGGATGGACATCCCTACGGTTATAAAGCCAGGAATATACTGCTATCCTGCTAAACCCGAGAAGATTGAGATTGTGGGGATGCCTAATCCGCATGTGTGGAGTCCCCTGGATGATGATTGGGGCCTGCCGGAAGACTGGAAAGAGACCTTTCTCCAGGGAATGAGGGAAAGGCTTGAGAAGCATCGCTCCTTTAAGATCTTCATGGACATCTGTGTCCGTTGTGGAGCATGTGCTGACAAGTGTCATTTCTTCCTGGGCTCCGGTGATCCGAAGAATATGCCTGTGGTCAGGGCAGAGCTCATAAGGTCTGTTTACAGGGGCGAATTTACCAAGGCTGGACAGATACTCGGGCGCCTGGCCGGTGGCCGCAAGCTCACCGAGGACGTCCTGAAGGAAATCTGGTACTACATGTTCCAGTGTACTGAGTGTCGTAGGTGCTCACTGTTCTGCCCCTACGGTATCGATACAGCCGAGGTTACTATTATAGGTAGGGAGCTCATCAACCTGTTTGGCCTCAATATCAACTGGATTCAGGAACCAGTGGCCAACTGTTATGAGACAGGTAACCATCTCGGCCTTCTTCCTCATACATTCAAACAGAACATCGAGTTCATGTGTATGGATATCGAGGAATTTGTGGGCATAACCATCGACCCTCCATTCAACAAGAAAGGGGCCGAGATTCTGTTCGTTACACCCTCTGGTGACGTCTTCGCAGACCCGGGTATCTATACCTTGATGGGATATCTGATGCTCTTTGAGCATATAGGTCTAGACTACACATGGAGTACATACGCCAGTGAGGGTGGAAACTTTGGTTTCTTCACCTCCTTGGATATGGCCCAGAGGCTCAATGCGAAGATTTACGCTGAGGCAAAGAGGCTTGGCGTCAAGTGGATTCTTGGAGGCGAGTGTGGTCACATGTGGCGTGTCGTTCATCAGTACATGAACACATTCAACGGACCACCAGAATTCCTCGAAGAACCAGTCAGCCCCATTACCGGGACGAAATTCGAAAATGCAAAGTCAGCCAAGATGGTCCATATAGCCGAGTTTACTGCAGACCTGATTAAGCATGGCAAACTCAAGCTCAATCCAAAGAGGAATGACCATCTGAAGGTGACTTACCACGATTCCTGTAACCCATCGCGCGGTATGGGAATGTTCGAGGAACCACGTTACGTCATCAAGAGTGTGTGCAAGCACTTCTATGAAATGCCAGAAAACACCATCCGCGAACAGACCTTCTGTTGCGGAAGTGGTGCCGGACTGAACGCTGGTGAAAATATGGAGCTCAGGCTCAGGGGCGGCTTGCCAAGGGCCAATGCCGTCAAATATGTGCATGAGCGTTTTGGTGTAAACATGCTCTCATGTGTTTGCGCCATTGACAGGGCTGCTCTGCCAGCCTCCATGGAATACTGGGTGCCTGATATGAAGGTCTGCGGTATGTCCGAGCTTGTAGGAAACGCCCTGGTGATGGAGGGCGAGCATGATAGACCTACAGACCTTAGGGGCGAGGAGATACCAGGCTTTGCCAAGGCTGAAGGTGAAGGTGAGGAGGTGACAGAAGATGTATGATACTGGGAAGGTTTTAATAGGGCTTTTGGTATTTGCAGGTATATTTTTGTTTCCCTTCCTCTATAATCGTGGAACGGCTGCACCACAGCCTAAGCCAAGCCTGGATACCCCGGCCATCAAGGCACTACCAGAGAAGAAGTGTGTGGAAGATACGCACTTCATGATCACTACGCATATGCAGTTCCTGAACGAATGGCGTGATCAGGCTCTGAGGGAAGGCAACAGGTGGTACGTTAACAAGGAAGGCAAAAAGATTTGGATTAGCCTTCAGAATACCTGTCTGAAATGTCATTCAAACAAGAAGGACTTTTGTGACAAGTGCCACAACTATGCTGGTGTAGATCCCTACTGCTGGGATTGTCATTATGATCCAAATGGGAGCAAGCTATGAGCATGGATAGACGGAAATTTTTAAAAGCTGCAGGGCTTACAACCCTGGTTGGGCTTGGCGGAAAGGGTTTGTTTGAACTCCTCAAACCAGGAGCCGTTGAGGCCGAGATGGCTGAGGAGGGGCACGGTCATCACGAAGAAGGAGAAAAGAACGCAGGGCCAAAGGTTCGTTTGGCAATGTTGATAGACGTCATGGCCCTGAACAAAGAGAAGATAGAAAAGATAGTTCATACTTGCCATTATCTTCATAACGTGCCCAACTGGGGCGATCCCAAGAACGAGATCAAGTGGATTTGGGAAGACGAGTATGAACATGTCTTCACAGATAGCTATAACGAGTACAACCATATACTAGAGGGGTTGCCATTTCTGCTCATGTGTAACCACTGTGACAACCCCCCATGTGTGAGGGTTTGTCCGGTTCAGGCAACATTCAAGAGGCCTGACGGCATAGTGGCCCAGGACTACCATCGTTGCATTGGTTGTCGTTTCTGCATGGCTGCATGTCCTTACGGTTCCAGGAGCTTTAACTGGCTTGATCCCCGCGTCCATCTCAAAATCGAGATGGCAGAGGGGCGTAAGCTGAATAAGAGGTTCCCGACCCGTATGAGAGGTGTCGTGGAGAAGTGCAACTTCTGCGTTGAGCGTTTGGCCGAGGGCAAGCAGCCAGGCTGTGTTGAGGCAGCGCCGGATGTAATGTTCTTTGGAAATCTGGCAGATCCGAATTCCAATGTGCGCAAGATCTTGAGGGAAAGAATATCCCTGAGGCGTAAGCTGGAACTCGGTACGAGACCATCAGTTTTTTACTTGATATAGGGTGAGGGTGTCATGATAGAAAAGGCATTAAAAGGATCATCATTATACTGGGGATGGATAATATTCCTCCTGTGTTTGATTGGCGCAGGGTTCATGGCTTACCTGTATCAGTTAAAGGTAGGTCTCGGTATCACCGGCATGAGCCGTGACATCTCATGGGGTGTCTATATTGCTCAGTTTACGTACTTTGTCGGTGTGGCTGCCGGTGGTGTCATGGTTGTTATTCCAAAGTATCTCCACCACTATACTAAGTATGCAAAAATAGTTGTCTTTGGAGAGTTCCTCGCCATAGCGGCCGTTGTAATGTGTTTGCTCTTCATCGTCGTAGATATCGGGCAGCCAATGCGTATGTTGAATGTGTTGCTACATCCAACACCGCATTCAATGCTCTTCTACGACATGATTGTTTTGAATGGCTATCTGCTCCTCAACATTATATGCGGATACAATACCCTATTGGCAGACAAGAAGGGTGTGCCATGCCCGGGTTGGGTCAAGCCCTTCATTTATATATCCATACCTTGGGCCATCAGTATTCACACAGTCACAGCGTTTCTGTACGCTGGTCTTCCTGGCAGGCACTTTTGGCTCACGGCCATCATGGCTCCCAGGTTCTTGGCCTCAGCTTTTGCAGCAGGTCCAGCACTGCTCATCATGATCCTGCTCTTTGTCAGGAAGGTCACCAAGTTTGACCCAGGCATGGATGCTATCCAGACACTGGCGAAGACGGTTTGTTACGCCATGATTGCAAACCTCTTCTTCATGGGATGTGAGTTCTTCACAGCCTTCTACAGCCAGATACCTGGCCATATGCATACACTCGAATACCTCTTCGAGGGCCTTGATGGCTATGGTAATCTGGTACCTTTCATGAGGGCAGCCATAGTGATTGGATTGTTCGGAATATTTCTACTGCTTGTTCCGCCCATTCGCCGGAATACGAAGTGGTTGGCCGTGGCAGCCGCCTCCATATTCCTGTCCACCTGGATAGACAAGGGTGTAGGACTGGTCATTGGCGGTTTTATACCAAACCCCTTTGACACAATTACCGAGTACCATCCAACCTTCCCTGAAATCACCATCGCAGCAGCTATTTGGGGAGTTGGTGGACTTATCGTGACAATTCTCTACAAGGTGGCCATATCCGTCAGGGAGGAACAGGCACGGGTTTAGGCCTGAAACCAATATGAAAATAGAGGCGGCCTTTGGCCGCCTTTTTTATTTCTCATCCTCATGGCAGGAAATGATGAGCCTATTTTTCATTTCCTCAATCTCTTCACTGTATTCCGAGGCCGGCAGTTCCATCCCGCATTCCATGCAGGAGACCTTGGCGTTGGCTCACCTGCCGCATATGACTGCCGGGCCTCCACAAAATTTACAGGGCAGGTGAAATTCACCTTTAGTTTTCGACTTATCCATCTGATTTAGACATGTGAATATAGTTGGTTTGTGGTAGATTATGACACTCAGATCAAGGAAAATCCATATATTTGATCCGATATAGGAGGCGAAATGGCTAAGAACCCAATAAAAAGCGGCGATCTCGACCAGGTGATTGCCGACCTAGAGAAAGAGACCAAGGAAAATCCCAATTCTGTTGTGGCGCATCATAGATTGGCCCTTGCCTACTGGCGTGCAAACAGGTTGGAAGATGCGATAACCTCCTTTCAAAAGGCCTTGGAGATTGATCCCACCTCCCATGAGGTGAGAATTAATCTTGGTACCCTGTTTTTCCAAATGGGCCGTCTCGAGGACGGAATTAGGGAGAATCAGGAGGCCCTCAAAGCGCATCCTGGCTCAGCAGAGGCAATGGCCAATATTGGCTCTGCATACATGCAGTTAGGGAAATGGAAGGAAGCTGCCGAGTATTTTGAAAAGGCTCTCGAGATCAAGCCAGAGATGGTTCCTGCTCTCATCAACCTGTCTTCGGTCTTGGTGGAGCTGGACGATCTTGACCGGGCAGTGGAGCTTGCAGAGAAGGCTGTGAGCCTGTCTCCCAGGTTTGGTCTTGCTCGAAACAATCTGGCAGTGGCCTGTTACTTCAAGGGCGATTACAAGAGGGCCAAGGAGGAAATGGAGAAGGCCAAGGAGCTTGGCTATCCTGTTCACCCTGATTTTGAAAAGCAGGTTAACGAAAAGGCGGCTTAGGTTTTATGTCCATTAGTAAAGGTGTGATAGAACCCCGTTGCCCTTTTTGTTCACAAAGGCTTCCCCGACCGCGCCAGGTGGAGCCAAAGAGGCTGGGCGATTTTGATTTTGGCGTTTGTGAATGTGGGGCCGTCTTTGCCCACGACGTTACAGGGCACAATTTGGGGGCTGCCATGGTAGAGGCCCTTGGCTTTGCCTGTGATGACGACTGGGATCTGGCCTGGAGCCTCATGCCGGGGGAGGACTACAATGACGCACTCATAGAAGGGTACGACTTTCATCGCCATGTGGTCTTCCCAAAGGGCTATGACCAGGAAGGAAACAAGGTTAGAGGCGCCTTGAGTTTCATCAGGCTCAACGACGACCTGCAAGGGGTAAAACATGACGGCGCAAGGACCCGCTTTCAAGAAGGTTCTGAGAGGCCTTTGCAGCCAACTGCAACGGAAAATATTTCGCCTGCAAAAGGCGGGAAGCGGCGCAGATATTCCAAGAGAGAGGTTGAGCGGCTGGTCAAGGAAAAGGACTTACAGCGCCTTGTGGATATGGCCCTGGAGGACAAGCTCGTCCTCAGGAAGATCCAGCGTCTGCTCTATGCTGCGGATTTCGATACGAGATGGCAGGCGGTGCTTGTTCTTGGGCAGGTGGCAGCTGCACTTGCACGCCATGATCCGTCAACGGTTGGAGATTTGCTACGGCGCCTCTTATACTCTGCAAATGACTCTGCTGCCACCAACTGGGGCGCCATTGAGACCGTTGGAGAGATAATCCGTAACCAGCCTAGTGTTTATGGCTCCTTTGTCAGGCATATCCTTGGGCTTGTTGGGGACGTTCCTTCGAGGCCGGCTATTTTATGGGCCATTGGTCGTATTGGGGAACTGCATCCAAAGCTTGTGAGAAACAATTCTTTTTTTGTCATGTTCGACCTGCTAGATGCGGAGGAGCCAGAAGTACGGGGGCATGCAGCCTGGGCCCTTGGTCGGATTAAGGCCCGAGAGGCTGAAAAGGCCCTTGAGAGACTCGTGGACGATGATGCCGAATTCACCCTTTTTGACGGTGAGAGTCTAAAAACGACAACAGTTGGAAAAATTGCCAAGGAGGCATTGGATAGTATGAAAGATTCGGAAAATAAGGCTGCAGAAAATGGCGTGGAGCAGAAGGCCCCGCTGGATGCACGGAGAGAGCCACCAGAGATTATTGCCGCCAGACAGGCGTATCAAGAGGCGGATATTCTCAAGAATCGTGGCCAGTCACTTGATGCCCTAGCCAAATTTGAAGAGGTGCTGAGCATTTTTGACAATGCGGGTTATGAGGTGGAGGTGGCCAACATTTGCGAAAAGATTGGGGACCTGCACGTAATGCGTGGAAACATGAAGGCAGCCTTGTCGCCATACCAGCGCACCCTGGCCATTTGCGAAAAGAAAAATGACCCAATAAGTACGGTTATCATGCTGGAAAAGGTCATCGATATCTATCGCCACCTCAAGGAATATGACAAGACCTTGCCCTATTATTTCAGGGCCCTGGAACTAGTAGAGAAACTTAGCGATGTAAAGCGCTCTGCTCTATTCCTTGCTGGCATAGCCGATGTGTATGAACGTCAGGGCAAGATTGACGAGGCCCTTGATGCATACCGTTTGGCAGAGCGGTTATTTAGAGGTATGGGGGCCAGGGAAAAGGCTGATCTTCTCAAGGAAGGGATTGAGGCATTGGAAGCCCAGCAGAAAAAGGGCTAGATGCCGTCTGATTTCCCCAAGAGTATTGCGGAGATGGGCCAACGTTTTTCAGCCTGCTTAGGGTTGATTTTCCTGCTGATTCTCAGTAACTCCTGTTGTATTACTTGGAGTCGGATGGTTGGATAGCTTTTGCCAGGCTCGAATCCTGAAAGGGAACAGACGTGGCCCATGCCGTTTATTTCAGTTGGAACACCATAGGTACGACAGTTGACGGGCCTTACTTCATATAGGAGACATTCTTCGTCCCTGCTCAAAAGGGGGCAGGGTATTCGGAGCTTTGATATGGCTTCCATATCGCCCCTGACATTTGTGTCCCATATCTTTTGGGCCTTCTTTGCCTTCTTCAGAATCAGTTTTCTGGTTTTGCGTCCTAAAATGGAAAACCGCTTCTTTATGAGGTATCCTTCGGCCAGAGATACGTCGAAGGCCGCATTGCAACAGTCAGAACAGCCCTTTTTGCACTTGAACTCCTTTGGAAATTGCTGTGCAACACGTTTAACCGCATTATCAACCTGTGCAAAAAGCAGTTTCATTTCGTCTTCCATGGTGTTTGCGATGGCATTAACCTCCTTCCGTCATGCAGCATAATGTAACCCAGACAGAATGCAAGAGGTGTGGCAAGTGTTGCAGTGCCGGGGGGCCGGCATTGCACGTGGAGGACCGTGATCTGGTGGTTGAGGGCAAACTGGAACCCGGTGACCTAGTAACCTTTCGTCAGGGTGAGCCAGCCTATGACCCTGTTACCAAGAGAGTGATAATTCTGGAAAGTGAACTCATAAAGGTGCGTGGCAGGGCAAAGGTGGGTGCGTGCAAATACTATCTGCCTGAAGGTAATGCGTGTTCCATCTATGCCCATAGGCCCCTGGAGTGCAGGGTGCTGAAATGCTGGAATACAAGGGAGTTGGAAGAGATTCTTATGAAGAGACTCCTTTCGAGGGGCCAATTGATACCGCCACATTCCACCCTGTGGGAATTGATCGTTGAGCACGACAGGTTGTTTGATATGAGAAAATTGACAGGGATGTTCCTGGTGGAAAAGGACGGAAAGCTCACGCAGCTCCAGGGTTTCCTTCGGGAACTGGAAGAAAAAGAGGGTAGCTTCAGGAGCAGGGTAGTGGCAGATTTCGGGATTGACTCTGCGGCCATGGATTTCTTTTTTGGCAGGCCTGTGATAGAGGTGCTCACACCCCTTTTGAACCGGTAGCCATTGTTGCATTCTGCAATGGAAAAATGAATCAAAATTCATTGGAATTTATGCCGGGTTCACGTCAAATGAAATAGTTAACATTGCGAAATAACAGGGAAATAACGATGCCAGTATTTGGCCTAAGCTCTCTAACCCCTTGTTTTTACGCCATTTGGGGCTTGACAAGGTCACTAGAACAATATTATAAAAGTTTTCACGCAGTGGAAGATTCGGCCGAATGAGCCTTCATTTATTTCTGGCGAGCCATTTGGCTAGGGAATACCTTGCAGTTTTGAAAAAATACCTAAGGAGGGAGATTTAAATGGCTGATGTCAAAAAGCATGACACTCCACAGTGCGATGAGCTCAAAAGTGGGCCATGGCCAAGTTTCGTAGATGACATTGAACAAAAAGGGTTGAGTGGAAAGCAGGCCTGCTTGGACCTTTTGGGACAGCTGGAGCTTTCCTATACTCACAAGGAGACCCACTGGAAGCACGGTGGAATCGTTGGCGTTTTTGGATACGGGGGAGGAGTTATTGGCCGTTATTCAGACGCCCCAGAGCAGTTTCCTGCAGTAGCACACTTCCATACAATTCGTGTTAACCAGCCTGCAAGTAAGTTCTACAGCTCTGCATTCCTGAGAAAGCTGTGCGAAATGTGGGATCACAGGGGCAGTGGTATGACCAACCTCCATGGCTCCACTGGTGACATGGTTCTTCTTGGAACCACAACCGATCAGCTGGAACCTGTATTCTATGATCTGACCCACCAGATGAGCGTTGACCTCGGTGGATCCGGATCCAACCTGCGTACACCTTCTTGCTGTATCGGTAAGGCTCGTTGTGAGTGGTCCTGTCTGGACACCCAGGCCATCTGCTACGACCTGACCCAGACCTATCAGGACGAGCTTCACAGGCCAGCATTTCCCTACAAGTTCAAGTTTAAGATTTCCGGATGTCCAAATGACTGCGTTGCAGCCATCGCGCGTTCATGCTGCTCCATTATCGGAACCTGGAAGGACGATATCAGGATCGACCAGGAAGCCGTCAAGGCATACATTGGTGGCGAGCTGAAGCCCAATGCTGGTGCACACAGCGACAGAGATTGGGGCCCATTTGACATCCAGAAGGAAGTTATCGATCTTTGCCCCACCGGTTGTATGAGGATGGAAGGCGATGAGCTCAAGATTGACAACAGGGAATGTACAAGGTGTATGCATTGTATAAATGTAATGCCAGAGGCTCTTCGCCCAGGTACTGATACAGGCGCAACCATTCTGGTAGGTGCTAAGGCCCCGATCCTCGAGGGTGCACAGATGTCTACCCTAGCCATTCCTTTTATCAGGATGGAGCCTCCCTATGACGAGTTCAAGGAATTCGTAGACAAGATCTGGGATTGGTGGATGGAAGAAGGAAAGAACAGGGAGCGTTTTGGTGAGCTTATACAGCGCCAGAGTCTCCAGGAGTTCATCCGTAGGGCAGAACTCAAGCCCATTCCCCAGATGGTCAAAGAGCCAAGGTCCAACCCCTATGTCTTCTGGAGTGAGGACGAGGTTGAGGGCGGTTGGAAGCGCGACATCAAGGAATTCCGTAAGCGTCACGCTGCTTAATTAAAACACACATAGGAGGTACATATAAATGGATTTGGAAAAAATTCGCGAAGCAATGAAAGAAAGCTGGGGAGATCTTCCTGGTTTTGATATAAGTGAAGTCGTTAGCAAGCCCTACGATCCTGAGCTTGGTGAGAAGCTCTACGATCCCAAGAAGCCCATGGCAAACAGGATCACCGATATAGGGCCTCCATATTTTGAGCAGTTCTTTCCAGAAGTAATCAAGAAGAACTACGGAAAGTGGAAGAGCCACGAGATAGTCGAGCCTGGTGTTATCAAGTACACCAGTGAGACTGGCGATGTCGTATATGCAGTTCGCTGTGGTTCTCCACGTCTCATCACCACCGATACCATCAGGGAGATCTGTGACATCGCTGACAAGTACTGCGACGGTCTCATGAGGTGGACAACCCGTAATAACATCGAGTTCCACGTAGAGACCGAAGATCAGCTGAGAGCACTCCTTGATGATCTGAAGGGCCGCAAGTTCCCTGGTGGTTCCTACAAGTTCCCTGTAGGTGGTACTGGTGCTAGCGTTACCAACATCGTTCACACCCAGGGTTGGGTACACTGCCATACTCCTGCAACTGACGCCTCTGGTGTTGTTAAGGCAGTTATGGATGATCTTTTCGAGTACTTCGGAAGCCACAAGCTTCCTGCTCAGGTACGTATCGCTCTGGCATGCTGCCTGAACATGTGTGGTGCTGTTCACTGCTCTGACATCGCTATCCTTGGTGTTCACAGAAAGCCACCATTCGTAGAGGATGATCGTATTACAGGTGTTTGCGAAATTCCTCTCGCTGTTGCTGCTTGTCCTCTTGGAGCAATCAAGCCTGCAACCGTAGAGATCGATGGCAAAAAGATCAAGACCGTACGCGTCAACGAGAAGAGGTGTATGTTCTGTGGTAACTGCTACACCATGTGTCCTGCTATGCCTCTTGCTGACATGGACGGTGACGGAATCGCCATCCTGGTAGGTGGAAAGATTTCCAACAGGGTAAGTGCTCCTAAGTTCTCCAAGTTGGTTATCCCCTACATCCCCAATGAGCCACCTCGTTGGCCATCCACTGTAAAGGTCATCAGGAAGATCCTCGAGACCTACGCAAGCGATGCCAACAAGTACGAGCGTCTTGGCGAGTGGGCTGAAAGGATTGGTTGGGAGCGCTTCTTTGAGAAATGCGATATCCCATTCACCGACAAGTCCATCGACGACTACAGGCTTGCTTACGATACCTATCACACCACTACCCAGTTTAAGTGGAGTGTACATACTGATAATCTTTAAAAGGAGGCTATCATGGCCGTTGACATCGAAGAACTGAAACAAAAAATTTTGGAGTTTGCCACAAAGAAGGCTAAACACAAATCAAAGATGTACATAAAGGATTTGTACAAGGCAGATCCAAATGCCAAGCCAAGGGAGATTAAGAAGGCTGCCAACCTGCTCGTACAGGAAGGAAAGCTGGAATTCTTCTCTTCTGGTAGCACCACCATGTACGGTGTGCCTGGCTTCGGTAAGAGCGAGGAAGACCAGTTCGGAAAGCTGGAAGAATAAAACGCAATAATGCGGGGGCCGTAAGGCCCCCGTTTCATTTTGTGCCCCAGACAATAAAATGTCTGTCGCTCACCACATCTATGTTTAGAGACTTTAAGGGTGTGTCTTCTAGGTATACCCTGATTTCCTCTGGCCGGTAGGCAGCCAGGAGCGAATTGTAAAAATCCCTTTTTAGTATTTCAGGTTCATCTCCACTGTATGTGTCCACTATTTGCTGGGCAGTTTTCGTATCTTTGGGTCGCATCAGATCCATAACGAAGACAACCCCGCCCTTTTTGACGAGTGCGTCTATGGTATCCCAAAGAGACTTCTGATTTGGAAGGTGGTGTAAAAGGCTGTTTATAATTACCCCGTCATAACTTGAACTAGGCAAATCACCAGGTGAAAGGGGGACCCTCGCACAAAAAAGCCTTATCCTGTCCTCCATTCCAGCCTGTTTTATGAGGCGCTGGCCCATTTGGAGCATGGGTTCCGAGGCGTCTACTGCGTGGATTTGAACATTTGGGTAACGTCTGGCAAATCGAACAGTCACATCGCATGGGCCGCAGCCAAGATCAAGAAACTGCCCTGAGACATCGCGGCCAAAGCGTTGTTCAAAAAGGTCCACGAACATCTCATGTGGTGCTGAAAAGTCAGCAGTGGCATAGGCCTCTACCTGTTCCCATTCATCCATCAACTCCGGCTCTGGAATTCGCTGGGACAACACTATGTTTTGGGCGCACATTGCTAACCTTCTGTAACAATGTAGGAAAGATCCCCAATCTTAAGGAACAGCCTCGAGACAAGCCACAGCAGGGAGAGCCTGTTGTGCCTAATTGCCTCATTTTCAACCATTACCATTACATTGTCGAAGAAACGGTCAATATGAGGTTTTAAAGTAAGGAGCAGCAAGAGCGCTTCCTGATACTGGCTTGCAGTTGGAGGGCCGCTTTGGTTTGACAATATAGGGGCGATTCGCTCCTTTACCTGGAGAAATGCGTCGTAAAGGGTCTGCTCCTCCTGGGTTTCAAAGAGCTCTGTCTTTACCCCGCCGCCTTCAAAGTCCTTGAGGATATTCATGACCCTCTTGAAGGCAATACTGATGTCATTGAATTCTGGCTGCTTGCGCACAGCCTTGAGCGCCTGGGCCCTTTGATAACAGTCGAAGACCGATGTGAAGTCCGCATTGGCGGCAGCATCCACTACATCATAGTCGATGCCACGGGATATGAGCTCGTTTCTGAAGCGCTGTTTGAAAAATTCCAAAATTTCTCCCCTGGTTGCAGCGGGGATATCAGGTAGGAATTCTATCAAGAGACCAAGGGCTTCATCTATGACATCAGGAAGGCGAAGATCGATTTCCCGCTCCAAGATAATGTTGATAATTCCCAAGGCCTGCCTTCTAAGGGCATATGGATCTTGAGTGCCGCTTGGCTTCAAGCCGATTGCAAAGGTTGCGGTTATAGTGTCTGCCTTGTCGGCTATGCTGACAATTGCCCCTGGAGTCGTTTGGGGAAGTGGCCCGCCAGAACGTACTGGCATGTAATGTTCTTCAATGGCAACGGCAACAGCCCTGTCCTCGCCCGATAACAAGGCGTACTCCTTTCCTATGACGCCTTGAAGTGTTGGAAACTCGCCTACCATTTCCGTGCATAAATCGGCCTTACATAGATAGGCAGCCCTTTTGACAACTGCTACATCCTTGAAATCAATGGCGTGGGCGATGAACTCGCTTAGATGTTCAACACGTTTTACCTTGTCCAAGAGGGAGCCAAGGCCCTTGTGGAAGACCATTCCTCCCAGCTCTGGCACAAATTCCTCAAGTTTCTTGCTCGTATCTTCCTTGAAGAAGAAGTCCGCATCGGCAAGTCTTGCCCCTAGAACCCTCTCGTGCCCCTTTCGTATGAGCTCAGGCTTGGTGGAAGGAGTGTTGTTAATGGCTATGAAGTTGGGTTTTAGGCGGCCCTGGCCATCCACTACGGCAAAATATTTCTGATGTTCCTTCATACATGTAATGAGCACCGGATCCGGTAGGGAAAGGAACCTATTGTCAAAGGAGCCGCAGGTTGCCCAGGGAAATTCTGTAAGGAACGTATTAAGTTCCTCTAGGTCTTCATCCTTTAGCACCTGCCCGTCTGCCTCCTTGGCCTTTATCTCTGCGTCGTCGAGCAGGGTTTGCCTCCTTGCCCTAACGTCCACGATGACCTTGGCCTCCTTGAGTCTGGTGAGATAAAGGTCGTATGAGGCATCCTCGAAGAGAATTGGTTCATTAGAGGCAAATCTGTGGCCCTGGCTGTATCTGTCGCTACTGACGTTGCCAAAGGAGAAGGGGACAACCTGATCCCCGACCAGGGCCAGAATCCACCTGACAGGTCTGGCAAATCTCACCTTTTCGCTTCCCCATCTCATGGTCTTTGGAAATGGGATGGTAGTTAGTAGTTTGGGCACTATTTCAGCCAGGATTTCAACAGCCGGCCGCCCTTTTTCCACCTTTATGGCGCAAACGTAGTCACCACGTTCAGTAGTTTTTATGGTCAAGTCAGAAAGGGCCACATTGTTTTTTTTCGCAAAACCTTCAGCTGCCTTTGTGGGCTTTCCATTGTCGTCATAGGCCACTGCCTTTGGAGGGCCAAGTATTTCAAGTTCTCTGTCTGGTTGACATGCATCTAGGTCTGACACATGGACTACCAACCTTCTGGGGGTACCCGCTGTCCTGACCCTGCCAAAGAGGAGATAGTTTTTCTCAAGCCTTATTGAAAGCTCCCTACTAAGATATTCGAGGGCCGGTGGAATGTAACCGGCTGGTATCTCCTCAGTCCCAATTTCCAGAAGAAACTCGGTTTTTTCAATCAACTTTTGGC
>JAADCZ010000036.1 GCA_013154175.1 Thermodesulfobacteriota bacterium | reverse complement strand
ATTCATAGAGCCCTGGGATGCGGTCTTCCCCTGTAAGCTTGGCAACCTTGAGACCGATTCTGTCGAGCTCCCTGGAAGATGCCTTTATTTTTAGAAACACCTTCATGTCAAAAGGGCGCCCCTCCTGATTCCTTGCCTCTAGCCGGTATCTGTGAAGGCCATAGACACTCGAAGACTCCTTGGTTATGGAGGATATGATGCCTGAGCAGGTCTTCCGAGGGGCCTTTTCCGCCTTTAGAATCTCAAGGTTTTGGTCTTTAAAGAATTGGGCAAAGAATCTTTCATTTATTTCCGACCAGGACAGCCGGTTCCTTGGCCTGTTTCGGCCAAGCCTTTCGTGGGCGCTTACAAAGTCGTTGGTCACAATGGCAGAGCCTGTGGAGATATCCAGGGCAAGGCATGCAGCTGCCACGATCTCTGCAAACCTAAAGAGTCTTCCAGAGCCATAACAGCCCATGAGTTCTAGGCATTCCCTCTGGACTGGAAGGCTTGTGCCGCCTCCCACAGTGCCAGCAACGAGGGAGGGCAGCTGGGCAGTAAAGACGAGGCCGTCCCCCTCCTGGTTCACCTTGAAGATGCCCCCTGAAGATTCATGTACGCAGGCAATGTCCTGGCCAGTTGCAGTAAAGATGCCCGCTATCACGTTTGAAAAGTTTATGTTTGAGCCGTGCATTCCAATGAGCCCGGCGCTGAACTCTGCCTCGGACCAGATGCGCACGAAGCGTTCAGGCTCGACCCTCAGTATCTTTTTTAGAATCTTGCCGGGAATGAAACATGTGGCCGTGACAGAAACGCCCCTGCCATTTATGAAGTTTTGATAGTTGGCCTTTTTGTCCCCAGACATGTTGGCTTCGATGGTGTACCACTTGAAGCCTATGGAAGGGTAATCCTTGATCTGTTCTTCTATCCAGTTGCAGGCCACAAATGTGCAGGCAGAGGTCATATTCTGGCCAGATGCGTCCCCTGTGTAATAATAAAACCGAATGTGAAGGGTGTTTCCAAAGACAACGGGTTCCACCCTTTGCAGCCTGGCAACTGAGGAGACGCTTTGAGCCTTTTCCCTGATTTCTTCAAGGTGCTGGTATATCCACTGCTCCAGGTTGACAGCGCCCATCATGGACTCACAGAAGAATACAGGGGCCCTTACCATCTGCTGCCTTATGACCCGGCAGTGGACCCCGCCTGCCAGATTGCAGGCAAGGGCGCCCCTGGTGATGGAGCTTACGAGAGCCCCTTCTGTGGTGGCAATTGGCAGCGGGACGTAGTCGTCGATGTAGGTGCCTCTTACGTGCAAGGGGCCTGCAAGGCCGATTGGAATCTGTACGGCACCAATATAGTTTTCTATGTTGCCAGCAAGGGTTTCTGGCTTGAGGATGGTCTTTTCAATGTTTTCGAGGCGGGCCCCTGATACCTCACGGGCCCAGCTAAGGCGTGCGGAAATGGCCTGTTGGGAATAGTGGCTCTTTCTGGAGAACCTTGGGATCTTATCCCTTCTCAGTTTCTTTCCGTTATTCGAGGAGATTGTGCGCAGGATTTTAAGGGCATGGGTGAGCTGGGTGGCTGATTGGTCGTCCTTGCATATGGCCCTTATGCATGTACCCTCATGGTTTTGAGAAACTGAGGCAACGGTCAGCCTGCCAACATGCGGGCCAGAGCCATTTTGATCAAAGGCTAGGTTGTGTATGTTTTTTGTCTTTATTTCATGGGCACTGGGGGAGAGGAGAATCTCGAGGCCTCTTTCCCAGTAGGAAAGAAGCCTTCCGCTATAGATGGTATCGTCTAGAAGGAACGATACCTTTGGCCGTCTGTATGAATGGAAGATATGCCTGTCGAACACTAGTTTATGGTGCTAATCAAAAGAAAAGATCGGTTCAAAAATTACCCTGATTACTATCAGTAATGATATTACTTTAAAACAAAATTTTTTGAAAGAAAATCCTCATAAAATTGAGAAAAAAATTACCCATTATGTGACTCACCAATCCTTTTACCCTTTTGGGACAGAAATTTTTGCGTTATTTTTGCTGTTCATATCAGTTTGTTGTGGATAGTTTTTCCCTTCACATAAACGGATAAGCCATCTACATTTCAAATATGCCAGTATTCATGCTCGATAGTTCAACACTTGACTTTCCACCAGTGGAGCTTGCCAGGGAGGACGGGCTTCTGGCTGTGGGTGGAGACCTTTCAGTCAAGAGACTGATTACTGCCTACAGGCGTGGAATATTTCCCTGGTACAATGAAGGGGAGCCCATCTTGTGGTGGTCTCCACATCCAAGGCTCGTCCTTTTTCCAGATGAGTTGCATGTGTCCAAAAGGCTTGAACGAATAATTAGACAAGGCCGTTTCAGGATAACCTTCAACACGGATTTCAGGGGCGTTATAGAAGGGTGCGCAACTGCTCCGAGAAGGGGAGGCGAGGGTACCTGGATCACCGAGGAGATGAAGGATGCCTACGAACGGCTACACAGACATGGCTATGCCCACAGCGTGGAGGCGTGGGAAGGAGATGAGCTGGTGGGAGGGCTCTATGGGGTCCTCCTTGGAAAGGTCTTTTTTGGGGAAAGTATGTTTTCCAGAAGGAGCAACAGCTCCAAGGTGGCCTTTGTGCATCTGGTTAGGGAGTTGGCTCCCCAGGGCCTAAAGCTTATCGACTGTCAGGTGGAAACCGGCCACCTCAGGAGATTTGGCGCGCGCCTCATCCCGAGGAGCCGGTTCACAGAGTTGTTGGATCGCTGGGCCAGCCCTAGCTCAGCTTTGAAAGGGCTGCCTCAAGCCTGTTGAGGCCTTCGCCTATCTGGGATTCATCCGTGGCGTAGGAGAATCTGATAAACCTGTCATCTCCAAAGGCAATTCCTGGAACACAGGCAACCTTGGCCTCTTCCAACAGATAGTCCGCAAGCTCCAGGGAACCCTTGATCTCGAAGCCTTCACAGGATGTGCCAAAGTAGGAGGAGACATCCGGGAAGACATAAAAGGCGCCTTGGGGCGTATTGCACTTTATTCCTTTGATTTCATTGAGCCTCTTCACTATGAAGTCGCGTCTCTTCTTGAAGGCGGAAACCATCTCCTTGACACAGTCCTGGGGGCCGGCCAGGGCCTCCTGCGCTGCCTTCTGGGCAATGGAGTTGGGGTTGGATGTGGACTGGCTCTGGATCTTGGTTGCTGCCTTTATCACCGGCTGTGGCCCAGCCAGATAGCCAATGCGCCAACCAGTCATGGAATAGGTCTTTGATACACCATTTGCGATTATGACGTGGTCCCGGGCCTCTGGAAAGACAGAGACAGGGTTTTCTGGGCCGTTTCCGTCAAATCTGATCTCATCGTAGATGTCGTCGGTGATTATGTAAAAACCCTTTTCCACTGCGAGCTTGGCAATGGCCTCCAGGGTTTGTCTGCTGTAGACAGCCCCAGTGGGGTTTGAAGGGCTGTTGAGGATCAGGGCCCTTGTTTTGGAGGTGATTTTTGAGGCCAGTTCATCAAGGTCGATGTCAAAGTTTTCATCGGGCCTCGAGGATAGAAAAACGGGTTGCCCGCCTGCTAGCTCCACCATTGCCGGATAGGATACCCAGTAGGGCACGGGAATTATCACCTCATGGCCTGGGTCCACAATGGCCTGCAGGCAGTTGTAGAGCCCCTGCTTTCCTCCTGTGGAGACCACGACTTCATCGAGGGCATATTTGGTGTTATAGTCCCTTTTGAGTTTGTTGATTATTGCCTGGCGCAACTCAACTATTCCGGCCACTGGCGTGTACTTGGTGAAACCATCCTTGATGGCCTTTATGGCAGCCTCTTTTATGTGGTCAGGCGTGTCAAAGTCTGGCTCACCGGCAGATAGGTTGATTATATCTGCACCCTGTGCCTTCAATGCCTTTGCCTTGGCATCAACGGCAAGGGTTGGAGATGGTTTAAGACTGATTACTCGTTGGGCAAGCGGGATACTCCAGCTCATAGGTCTCCTCCTGAAAAGTTCCATGAAAATCTTTTGCTCTTTTACTAAAGAGCCGGTGTTTGCACAACCTTTACTAAGTTTAGATTAGTCCTACCGCCAGGGCCTTTTGTCAATGGAAAAGTTGGCAAGGCCCAATTTTTGTTCGGTGGCTCCCTGGCATGGGCATAGGATGAATCAGTATCGGACTTCCACGAGATAAAGCCCCCAGGGAGGCGCCGTCGCGGGCGTTTTTGCCCTGTCGGCAGCCTTTAGTATGGTTTCCGCCTCTTGGGGTGGTAACTTCCCAGTGCCAACCTGATATAGAAGGGCCACAATGTTTCTCACCATGTATCTCAAAAAACCGTTGGCACTAACTGATATCTGGCACTCTTCAATGTTCATGGGATCATATTCCGGGCAAAGGGTGGCCCTTATGTCTATCTTGGTGATCGTTCGAACTGTGGTCTTTACGCTCGAACCTGCTGCCATGAAGGAGGAGAAGTCGTGGGTGCCCATCAAGGGCCCGGCAGCCTCTTTCATTGGGGTTATCTCCAGTTTTTCCTTCACGTTCCAGGCCCTTTTGTGAACAAGGGGAAGCCTGTTGGGGCTCGTTACGATTCTATACATATAGGTCTTTTCCCTGGCGCTCTTTCTTGCATGAAAATCAGCCGGGACCTCTTCGGCACCAAGTATGGAGATGTCTGGTGGAAGAAGGCTGTTTAGGCCCTTTACGAAGCCGTGGGTGGGTATGTCCCTAGAGGTGAAGAAGTTTGCCGTCTGGCAAAGGGCATGCACGCCTGCATCGGTGCGTCCTGAGCCAATGAGCGAAACCGGCTCGTTGGTCATTTTGGCAATGGCATCTTCAAGGGTCCCCTGGATGGTGGGCTGGCCCTTCTGCCTTTGCCATCCATGATAGTTTGTGCCCTGATAGCTTATCTGAAGCTTGATGTTTCTCTTCATTGTCCGCCTTGGTCTGCCGATTCCTGCTGGTTCACTTCAGTAATCAAGCCCTTTTTTCAATATTTTCAATATATTTCATGGGGGTATAGAAGTCACGGAAATAAGTTTCAATAAAAACAGCACGTTACACTCCTTTAAAAAATTATCAGAAAAATACTTGACAATTTTAATTGTCAAGTTTATTTACAGACTATCATTCCATATTAACCAGATACTTCACAAAGGAGGGAATTGAGAAGATGAACGAACCAACTGTCAGCTCTATGACTGCGGGCAAGGCCCTACCGGTAGTAAGCTCCAGGGCTTACAACGCAAGCATAGCCTTTTTTGCCTTCATGGCGGCTGTGGGCGTGGCATTCGGACTCCACGCCATGTACGTAGGGCATGAGGCCGCTTACAACTGTACTAGGGAGATACCTTGGGGGCTCCTAATCGCCACATACATTTTCTTTGTGGTTACCTCGACAGGGCTCTGTATCGTATCTTCCTTGGGGCACGTCTTTGGATTTG
The DNA here is from genome assembly GCA_013154175.1 of Thermodesulfobacteriota bacterium. Classification (GTDB taxonomy): domain Bacteria; phylum Desulfobacterota; class Dissulfuribacteria; order Dissulfuribacterales; family QOAL01; genus JAADCZ01. The sequence continues at coordinate 1,823 of JAADCZ010000036.1, read as the reverse complement.
AAAGCTTCATGCCAGTGGCAAAGAGAGCGGTTTTCCTCTCTATTGCCACAATTGTCAGTGGTTTCATGGTCATCGCCTTTGAGATCGAAAACCCCTGGCGTATGGCCATCTACAACATGATTTCTCCCAACATGACATCCAACATCTGGTGGATGGGAACCCTGTATGGCGTATATCTGTTTTTCATGGCCGTTGAGTTTGCCATGCTTCAGATGAACAAGCACAAACAGGCAGCCATATTAGGACTCTTGGGAGTTCTTAGTGGTATCGCAGCCCACAGTAACCTGGGAGCAGTCTTTGGACTTCTTGGCGCACGCGAATTCTGGCATGGACCCTATATGCCAATCTACTTCATCACATCAGCTGCTATGTCAGGCTGTGCCGCAGTGCTGCTCTTTACATACATCGCCTACAAGACAAATGGCTGGCAGATGAGCGACAAACTGAAAAGCTCCCTCAAGGCAGTTGCCTATACAGGCGCATTCCTCATGGCTACCCTTATCTTCTTTGATATCTGGAAGGTGATTTCTGGTATCGCTGGTCATCCTCCAGGAAAGTATGAGGCTACCATGGCCCTTATCAAGGGACCCTATGCCTTCAATTTCTGGGTAGGCGAGGTACTCATGGGCATGGTGCTTCCATTCATCATCATCCTTGGCACCAGGGGCAAGAGCATCCCAGCACTTTTCACCGCTGGCGCACTCTCAGTGATTGGAATCTTCTTTATGCGCTACGACTTGGTGCTGGTTGGCGAGATTGTAAATCCGTTCCATGAGTATGGAGTTCTCGATTTCCCACTTTATCTGAGCTATGTGCCAAGTTTTCATGAAATCATGATTACCATCGGTGGCCTCAGCTTCTGTGCTATGGCATTCCTCATGGGCGAGAAGATGTTCAAGGGTCACCTGGCTGAAGACCACTAATCGATTGAATCAAAAGAGAAGGCAAATTTAGTTGCGTTGACATAGGGACACAGACCAATGGGCCTGTCCAAGGCGGCAGGCCCAAATTTCTTATGATAAGGCTCATGGCGCAGAAAAAGACAAGGCGAAAAAGAGGTGCTCTTCCAGACAGGCTGGTTCCAGTTTATCCCATTGGAGTAGCGGCCAAACTGCTGGACGTCCACCCAAGAACCCTGAGACTCTACGAGGCAGAAGGGCTCATATCACCACATTACAAGGGAGGCAGGCGCATCTTCTCCCAAAGCGATATTCAGTGGGTCTCCTGTCTGCGTTCCATGATTCATGATGAAGGAATTAGCATTCCTGGAATTAAAAGGCTCCTTAAATACGAGCCGTGCTGGAAGATACTGGATTGTCCCAAAGAGGTGTATGAATCGTGCGAGGCCAAAGTGGATCGCACAGAGCAAAATTCCTGCCCTGCAATTTGCAGTTCCTGCAAAGAAAGATTACAAAACTTAAAGGAAAGTAAATAAGAGAATAACTGGTTGTTTCGGGTTCAAGGAGGGGGCCGCTAGTCTAGCAGGCAATCTCCTCTGGAGTTATCTTGTACTGGGCGATTTTTCGTCTCAGTGTATCCTTGGATATTCCAAGCTCCCTGCAGGTCGCCATTCGTTTGCCCTGGTTCTTTCTAAGGGCATTTACAATTGCAATCCTTTCGATCTCCTTAAGAGACATAGGCCGATTAAATGGCAATATTTCCGGGCTGGACTGAAGGTCATTCTTGTTTGAGAAGGGCTCTGGCAGGTGTTCAGGCATTATCAGCCCGCCGTGACAGAGGATGAATGCGTATTCGATGATGTTTTCAAGCTCGCGGATGTTTCCAGGGTAGTCATATCTCATGAGAAGGTTGAGGGCCTCCTC
>JAADCZ010000108.1 GCA_013154175.1 Thermodesulfobacteriota bacterium | reverse complement strand
CCCTTACGGATGTTGTCTGCAACTATCCACATATCAATGCCGTTTTCCTGGGAGATGTCCTTTCTGATTCTGCCAACGAAGGTATCATCCTTACCCTCGGCCTCGATGGCCATTGGGTAAATGGCCTTTTCAGGCTCATCCAACACGGTGACTCCAGGTGCTGACTCAAGGAGCTCCCGCACCTTTTCCACGCTCACTGGAGATTCAAACTGTACGTTTACCGACTCAGAATGTCCATAAAAGACCGGAACACGCACGCAAGTGGCCGAGACCATGATGGAATCGTCTTCCAGAATCTTTCTGGTCTCATTGACCATCTTCATCTCTTCCTTTGTGTAGCCGTTATCTTCAAAAACGTCTATGTGGGGCAAACAGTTAAAGGCAATCTGATGTGGGTAGGCCTTGTACTCAAACTCGCCCACATACCCCTTGGACTTTCCAGGCTCGTTGCCACAGCCCTTTATCACCCACTGTTTAACCTCTTCCTCTAGCTCTTCTATGGCCTTCTGGCCTGTACCAGACACTGCCTGATAGGTGGAAACCACAATGCGCTTTATTTTCGAATAGTCATAGAGGGGCTTTAGGGCAACAACCATCTGTATGGTCGAGCAGTTGGGGTTTGCTATGATGCCCTTTGTCTTATACTGGGCTATGGCGTGGGGGTTCACTTCAGGGACCACAAGGGGAACCTCCGGGTCCATGCGCCAGGCGCTGGAATTGTCTATGACAACTGCCCCTGCCTTTGCAGCCGACGGGGCAAACTCCAGGCTCCTCGAGGCGCCTGCTGAAAAAAGGGCAATATCCACGCCATCAAAGGAGTCATGGTCAAGCTTCTGGACCACTATCTCCTCACCCTTGAAGCGAATCTTCTTGCCTTCTGAGCGTTCTGAGGCCAGGAATTTTATTTCTTTAATGGGAAAGTCACGCTCATCAAGGACCTTGATCATGGTCTTTCCCACAGCACCTGTGGCCCCGACAACGGCTACCGAATATTCCTCGCTCATCTTCTTCCTCCAGTTAACCCTTGACGTAATCTGCAACAAGATCTCCCACCTCAGAGGTGGAGTAACCCATCTTGCCTGCAGAAAGGCTCTTAAGATGCTTGCTGACAACTGTCTTCACAGCGTCTTCAACAGCCTTTGCCGCCTCTTCCTCTCCAAGGTAGTCCAGCATCATCTGGCCGGCACAGATTGCAGCAAGGGGGTTGATTACGTTCTTGCCAGTGTACTTGGGGGCAGAGCCGCCAATTGGCTCGAACATGGATACACCCTCTGGATTGATGTTACCACCTGCTGCGATTCCCATGCCTCCCTGGATCATTGCGCCAAGGTCGGTGATGATGTCGCCAAACATGTTGTCCGTAACGATCACATCGAACCACTCAGGGTTCTTTACCATCCACATACATGTTGCATCCACGTGTGCATAGTCCTTCTTGATGTCTGGGTATTCTTCACCAACTTCATAAAAGGCGCGCTCCCACAGATCAAAGGCATAGGTGAGCACGTTTGTCTTGCCGCAGAGGGTCAAGGTCTTTTTCTTGTTCCTTTTCCTGCAGTACTCGTAGGCATAGCGGATGCAGCGCTCAACACCCTTCCTCGTGTTGATGGACTCCTGCACTGCTACCTCATCAGGGGTTCCCTTCTTCAGGACTCCGCCTGCACCTGCATAAAGCCCCTCTGTGTTTTCCCTTACAACCACAAAGTCGATATCTTCAGGCCCCTTGTCCTTGAGGGGGGTTTCAACTCCCGGGTAGAGAATTACAGGTCTCAGATTTATGTACTGATCAAGGGCAAATCTCAAGGCAAGGAGAATACCCTTTTCCAGGATTCCTGGCTTCACATCAGGGTGACCAATTGCTCCAAGGTAGATGGCCTTATACTGTTTGAGATCCTCTATTGCGCCTTCAGGAAGCACCTCTCCGGTTCTGAGGTATCTGTCTCCGCCGTAGTCGTACCAGGTCATGTCCAGCTCGAAACCAAACCTCTTGGCCGCTGCCTCAAGCACCTTTACCCCTTCACGAACGACCTCTGGTCCGGTGCCGTCTCCAGGTATCACTGCTATCTTGTACTTTGTCATATCTGCTCTCCTCGAAATTTTATTTTAGTCTTGAATTTTTTTCATTATATGGGGGATAAGCCCACCGTCCCTGATAAGCTCCTGCATGAATGGAGGGATTGGCTGGGCCTTCATCTTCTTGCCAGTTGTGAGGTTGACTATCTCGCCTGTATCCCCATCAACCTCCACCTCGTCGCCCTCGTTTATCAATTTCACTGCATCTTCACACTCGAATATTGGAAGCCCCATGTTAAAGGCATTTCTGTAAAAGATGCGGGCGAAACTTGGGGCAATTACACAGGCAATTCCAGCTGCCTTCAAGGCTATTGGTGCATGTTCACGGGAGGAACCGCAACCAAAGTTGCTATCGGCAACTATTATATCCCCTGGGCTCACCTTGTTTGGAAACTCAGGGTCGGCATCCTCCATGCAATGTTTTGCAAGCTCCTTTGGGTCGGAGGTATTCAGGTATCTGGCAGGAATGATAGCATCGGTGTCGATATTTTTCCCAAACTTCCACACTTTTCCTCTAAGTTTCATGGACGTCCCTCTTCTCTTATTTATAATTCAGTCGGGCTTCCTATACGCCCAAGCACTGCACTGGCCGCCGCTATGGCAGGGCTTGCAAGATAGACTTCACTTTCCGGATGGCCCATTCTGCCAACAAAGTTCCTGTTGGTTGTGGACAGGGCCTTCTCTCCCTTTGCCAATATTCCCATGTGGCCACCAAGGCATGGGCCGCATGTTGGCGGGCCGATGACTGCTCCTGCATCTGCAAAGATCTTCAAAAATCCGCGCTCCAAGGCCTCTGACCATATCTTTGGAGTGGCTGGAAGCACAATCAACCTGAGACCTTCTGCCACCTTCTTCCCTTCAAGTATCTTTGCCGCCACTTCAAGGTCTTCGATCCGACCGTTGGTGCACGAGCCTATTACCACCTGGTCTAGCTCCACAACACCCACCTCTGAAATGCCAACGGTGTTCTCTGGCAGATGTGGAAATGCCACCTGGGGCTCTATCTTGCTGCAATCGTACTCGATTACACGGGCGTACTGGGCATCTTCATCGCTCTTAAAAAACTTGTATGGACGAGTCGCCCTTGGCTCAACGTACTCCTTTGTAATGTCGTCTGGATTTATGAGGCCTGCCTTTCCACCTGCCTCAATGGCCATGTTGGACATGGTCATCCTGTCGGCCATGGGCAGCTTGTCTATCACTGGCCCGGCAAACTCCATTGCCATATAAAGGGCACCATCAACCCCAATATCACCAATGGTGTAAAGGATTAGGTCCTTGCCGCTCACCCAGGGCTGAAGCTCCCCATTATAGACGATCTTCAAACTTTCAGGGACCTTGAACCAGGTAAGGCCTGTAATCATGGCTGCTGCCAGATCAGTACTGCCCACCCCAGTTGCAAAGGCACCAAGGGCCCCGTAGGTACAGGTGTGGCTGTCTGCCCCGATAACCACATCCCCTGGCACAACTATGCCCTTTTCAGGAAGGAGACAGTGCTCCACCCCTACTTCCCCGCCTTCGTAAAAGTGAAGCAGGGCCTGATCCACGGAAAACTCCCTGAGCATGCGCACCTGCTCGGCGCTCTTTATGTCCTTGTTGGGAGTAAAGTGATCGGCAACCAGGGCTATCTTTGTACGGTCGAACACGCTCTTTACCCCTGCCTTTTTGAATATATCAATGGCTATGGGCGCTGTAATGTCGTTGCCCAGGGCGATGTCAACCTTGACCTCCACAAGCTGACCAGGCTCGACATAGTCGAGGCCTGCATGGTCAGCAAGTATCTTTTCAGCAATAGTCATGGGTCTACTCATAAGAAACCTCTTTTCTCCGCTTTTTCCTTTCTCCAGGCATGGGACCTGATTAGCTGGGATATTTCAACAGTTATTTGTAGGCCAGGCGGTTGAGGGCCGTGAGGTATGCCCTGACGCTGGCTGTAATGATGTCTGGATCTGCACCTTGGCCCGTGACCACCTTGTCTCCCTCTTGGAGTCTCACCGTCACCTCACCTTGGGCATCTGTGCCTCCGGTGATGGAGTTGACTGTAAACCTGAGAAGCTTGCTTTTGGTCTGGACAATCTTGGCTACGGCATTGAAGGCGGCATCAATGGGCCCTGCCCCAATGGACACTGCAGTCTCCTCCTGGCCATCCACCTCTATTCCAACAGTGGCCGTGGGCCTTATTCCACTTCCCCCTGCCACGTGGAGGTAAGTGAGCTTGTAGCGCTCGGGGATTCTCAAAATCTCCTCAGCGACAATGGCCTCGAGGTCCTCTGGGAATATCTCCTTTTTCTTGTCTGCAAGCTCCTTGAACCGCTCAAAGACACGGCCAATCTCCTCTTCTGAAAGATCATAGCCCATCTCTTCGAGCTTGGCCTTGAGAGCGTGCCTGCCCGAGTGCTTCCCAAGGACAAGGCTCCCTGAGGAAAGGCCAATGTCCTTCGGGTCCATGATTTCGTAGGTGGTCCTCTCCTTCAAGACACCGTCTTGATGGATGCCAGACTCATGGGCAAAGGCATTGGCACCAACTATGGCCTTGTTGGGCTGCACTACCATGCCTGTGAGCATGCTCACCATCCTGCTCGTTGCAGAAATGTGCTTGGTATTGATGTTCGTCTCGTATGGCAGGAGATCGTGCCTGGTGCGAATGGCCATCACCACCTCTTCCATGGCGGTATTGCCGGCCCTTTCCCCAATGCCGTTTATGGTGCATTCCACCTGCCTTGCCCCGGCATTTATGGCAGAAAGCACATTTGCAGTTGCAAGGCCAAGGTCATTGTGGCAGTGAACGCTCAAGACGGCCTTGTGGATGTTGGGGGTGTTTTCCATGACATACTTAATCATCCTGCCAAAATCCCAGGGGATGGCATAGCCCACTGTGTCTGGGAAATTTACAGTAGTTGCCCCGCAGTCGATTACCCTTTCAAACACCTTGCAGAGAAAATCGAGATCCGTGCGGCTTGCGTCTTCTGCTGAGAACTCAACATTGGAGGTGTACTTAGATGCATATTTTACGGCCTCACCGGCCATTTCCAGCACCTCTTCACGGCTCTTTCTGAGCTTGTACTTGAGATGAATGTCAGAGGTGGCAAGAAAGGTGTGTATCCGCGGATTTGCACCCTCTTTTATGGCCTCCCAGGCCGTATCGATGTCCCGCTTGGTTGCCCGGGCAAGTGCCGCCACCTGAAGGCCCTGAAGTTCCCTTGCAAGGGTCTGCACCCCTTCGAAGTCCCCTGGCGAGGCAATGGGAAAGCCCGCCTCGAGTACGTCCACTCCGAGTTTCTCCAGTTGCCTTCCAATCTGGAGCTTGTCCTCCATGTTGAGGGCCACACCTGGAGACTGCTCTCCGTCTCGAAGGGTTGTATCAAATATGATGATTTTGTTGTCGTTTACACTTGGATTGTTGTCTGAGGTGCTCATTAGTTACCCCCTTTATTCTTCTACTGCTGGTTAAAGGTCGCCTTGGTTTCTTCTCTTCTTCTCTGGATCGCCGCCCCTAGGGGATATAGGAGCGGCCCGGATAGGCAGTAGAATAGAAACAGGACGAAAAGGGTAACCTTGGGTTCTATTGCTATAATGACCATGGTAAGAAGCACTGCAACCAGCCCTCTAAAGGGGTGCTGGTTGAACCACTGCATCTCCTTGAAACTGTAATATCTGACGTTACTCACCATAAGAAAAGACAGGCCGTATATCATGATTAAGAGCCCGTAGTGGTGCACGGGCCCGCTTATTCCAAAATGGTTGCACATAAGCACTGTGGTAGCCACCATGGCGGCAGCCGATGGGCACGGAAGTCCAAGGAAAAAGCTCTTGGACCCTGGCCCTGAAGAGCCAAGGGTATTAAAGCGTGCAAGCCTCAGGGCCGTTGTTGCCACATAAAGAAAGGCTGCGAGCCAACCCAGGCGGCCAAAGCCGCGCAAGGCCCATGTAAAGGCCAAGATACCTGGTGCCACACCAAAGGCCACAAGGTCCGCCAGGGAGTCATACTCTAGTCCAAACTTGCTTGTAGTGCCAGTAATCCTTGCCACCCTGCCGTCAAGGCCATCAAAAATTCCTGAGACCAGGATGGCCCACGCAGCAGCCATGAACTTGCCATCGATACTGGATACCAACGAGTAAAACCCTGCAAAGAGACTGATGCTCGTCAGTAGATTAGGCAAAATATATGCGCGTTTTCTTGGGGGCTTACGCCTCTTTTCACATCTGGTATCCGTTGCTGTCATTTAGGCACTCTCCATTTTGCCCAAAACAGTTTGACCTGCCACTACACGCTGGCCTCTTTCAACAAAGACCTCAGCACTTTCCGGAAGGTACACGTCCAATCTAGAACCAAACCGGATGAGGCCATAACGCTGACCCCGCTTAAGTCTGTCTCCAGGCTCTGCCCAGCAGACAATGCGCCTGGCAATTAGGCCTGCCACCTGGACAACTGTGACCTTTCTGCCCACAGGGTCCCTAAGAAGCATGGCAGCCTGCTCATTCTCTGCCATGGCACGCCTCTTATTGGCACTCACAAAGGTACCAGGCCTGTATTTGACCTCAACAACCTCTCCGTCCACAGGCGCCCTGTTGACGTGGCAGTTGAATACGTTCATGAAAATGCTGACCCTTATGGAACCGCCAGTGTTGAAATATGGCTCAGGGCCTCGCTCCACCTCGATTACCTTACCATCAGCTGGTGAAGTAATCAAATCGGGCCCGGCAGGAACTATCCTGTCAGGGTCCCTGAAAAAATATAATACAAACCCTGTAAATACCAGGGCCAATAGTGCTGCAACCTTGAGCTGCAACAGCGCAAAAACAACTGTAGCCAAGGCTGACATACCAAGAAACGGTATGCCCTCCTTGGCCACGGGCACTCTAATTTTTTGCATAATATCAGGCTATTCTTTTAGCCAGCTCATCATGTCTCTGAGCTTTTCGCCCACCTCCTCGAGGAGGTGTTCACGCTCTCTTCTCCTAAGGGCATTGAAGACAGGGCGGTTTACCCTGTTTTCGAGGAGCCATTCCTTGGCAAAGCTTCCTGTCTGGATCTCATCCAGGATACGCTTCATCTCCTTCTTTGTCTCTTGAGTGACGATTCTCTTGCCCCTGGTGAGGTCTCCGTACTCTGCCGTGTCTGAGATGGAGTATCTCATCCTGGACAGGCCGCCTTCGTAAATGAGATCAACAATGAGCTTTAGCTCGTGACAACACTCAAAGTAGGCAATCTCTGGCTGATATCCTGCCTCAACCAGGGTTTCAAAGCCTGCCTTGATAAGCTCACTTACACCACCACAAAGGACGCACTGCTCGCCAAAGAGGTCCGTCTCTGTCTCTTCCTTGAAGGTAGTCTCGATGACACCTGCCCTGGTGCCACCGATACCCTGGGCGTAGCCAAGGGCTAGGTCAAGGGCGTTACCAGAGGCATCCTGCTCCACTGCCACGAGACAGGGCACACCCCTTCCAATCTCGTACTCGCGCCTTACAAGGTGGCCTGGCCCCTTGGGAGCGACCATTGCAACATCAACCTCCTTTGGAGCAACTATCTGCCCGAAGTGGATGTTGAAGCCGTGGGAGAACAAGAGCATGTTCCCAGGCTCAAGGTTTGGCTCAATGGCCTCCTTGTAAAGGTCTGCCTGCACATGGTCTGGCACGAGAATCATAATAAGGTCTGCCTGTTTGGCAGCCTCTGCGGCAGACACGGGCTCGAAGCCATGCTTAACAGCCAGATCGTAATTGGCAGAACCAGGCCTCTGACCAACCACAACCTTTAGGCCACTGTCACGAAGGTTCTGTGCGTGGGCATGCCCCTGGCTTCCATAACCGATGACGGCTATTGTCTTGCCATCGAGAATACCCTTTTTAACATCCTGGTCGTAATATATTTTCATTTCCTTTTGCTCCTTGTTAAACAGTCTTCTTTTCGCGCTGGATGGCTATGGTGCCTGTGCGGGTTATCTCTTTGATTCCAATGGGCTTGAGCAGCTCCAGCACCGCCTTCAACTTGGATTCGGGCCCTGTAACCTCAATGGTGTAGGTCTTGGGGCTTACGTCCACAACCTTGCACCTGAAGATGTCGCACATGCGAAGGACCTCGGCCCTTGTTTCATCCTCTGCCTTCACCTTGATGAGGGCCATCTCCCTTTCAACGAACTCGCCTTCGCTTACATCAACCACCTTGTAGACATCCACCAGGCGATTAAGCTGCTTTATAATCTGCTCGATGATAAATTCATCGCCACTTGTCACCAAGGTCAGATGTGACATGGTGTGATCCAAGGTGGGTGCCACACAAAGACTCTCAATATTGAAACCCCTGCCACTGAAAAGCCCTGTTATTCGTGAAAGGGCTCCGGGTTCATTTTCTACCAGTACAGAAAGGGTATGTTTCATAGGTTAAAACTCCTGACTCGTTATTTTGAAGGCCTGCCACTGGGCAGGCCTAGTTTGCTCTTGAAGTCCTACACAAGAAGCATCTCTGTGGTTGCCTTACCTGCCGGAACCATTGGGAAGACGCCCTCTTCCCTGGCTATGGCAAATTCCATAATGGTAAGGCCATCTGCCTCAAGCCCCTTCTTCAGGGTATCCTCAACCTCCTCAGGCTTGGTGGCCCTGAAGCCCTTGGCCCCGTAGGCCTCTGCCAGTTTGACAAAATCAGGGGTCACTGTGAACTCGGTTGCTGCGTATCTTCTGTCGTAGAAGAGCTCCTGCCACTGGCGCACCATTCCAAGGAACTGGTTGTTCAGGATGACAATCTTGACAGGCAGCCTCTGCTCCATGGCAGTGGCCATCTCCTGAATGTTCATCTGGATACTGCCATCCCCTGCCACATCCACAACCAGTTTATTGGGAAATGCCATTTGGGCACCTATCGCCGCTGGGAAACCATACCCCATGGTGCCTAGCCCACCTGAGGTCAGAAGGGTTCGAGGTTCGTCAAACTTGTAGAACTGGGCAGTCCACATCTGGTTCTGACCAACCTCAGTGGTGATTATTGCCTTACCCTTGGTGAGTTCGTAAAGCTTTTCAATGACATACTGAGGCTTTATGACACCCGGCTCCTTCTTGTATGTGAGTGGATGTCTTTCTTCCCAGGCACGGATCTGATCCCACCATGGCTTGAATTTCTCCTTCCATACCTCTGGTGGACGCCCGTCTTCTTCGATGACCTTGACAAGCTTTTTCAAGGCCCTCTTGCAGTCACCCACGATGGGAACATCCACCTTCACATTCTTCTGAATGGAGGTTGGATCGATATCGATATGGATTATCGCTGCATTTGGTGCAAAGGCCTCGATCTTACCTGTCACCCTGTCATCAAACCTGGCACCGACTGCTATAATGAGGTCTGTATTGGCCATTGCCATATTGGCACAGTAGGTACCGTGCATTCCAAGCATGCCCAGGCTCTGCTCATGGGTGCCAGGGAATCCGCCAAGACCCATGAGGGTCATGGTCACTGGAGCGTAGATGGACTCTGCCAGCTTCCTGAGCTCCTTGTGAGCGTTGGCTATAATGACGCCACCACCAGCATAGATGATGGGCTGCTTTGCCTTTTCGATGAGCTTGAAGGCCCGCTCTATCTGCCTGCTGTGGGGCTCTACCACAGGGTTATAGGAGCGGAGCTTGATCTTGTCAGGGTAGTCAAACTCTGCCACCTGATTCTGAACATCCTTAGGAAGGTCTATAAGGACAGGTCCAGGACGCCCTGACCTGGCAATATAAAAGGCCTCTTTGAGAATTTGTGGCAGTTTATGTACGTCCTTCACCAGGTAATTGTGCTTGGTGCACGGACGGGTGATTCCCACGATGTCAACTTCCTGAAAGGCATCGTTACCAATTAGGCTGGTTGGCACCTGGCCTGTGAAGACTACAATGGGAATCGAATCCATATAGGCAGTCGCTATGCCTGTTACAGTATTTGTGGCCCCAGGACCAGAGGTAGCAATACATACGCCTACCTTTCCTGTGGCCCTGGCATAACCATCTGCCGCATGGGCAGCACCCTGTTCGTGTCTGACTAGTACGTGCTTGATGCTGCCATCCCTTTCCATGGCGTCATACACATCTATGATGGCACCGCCTGGAAATCCAAAAACCACATCAACACCCTCGCGCTTGAGGGCCTCTACGACCATCTGTTTACCTGGCAACTTTGTCATGTGAATCTACCTCAGAGCTAAAATTTTAAGTGAATAAGTAGCATATTCCTACTGAAATTGGTTGTCAATGGATAGAAAAGCGCATTTTTTCATTTAATTTTATTGCCTTAAAAAAACATCATTCTTGCACATTGGCTATTTATTATCTGGCAAAAAAAAGGTAATTATTTATCCATGTCAAATGGCACCCGACAAATAAAACTGAGATCTCCTGCCAGAAGGGCTGGCAGATGGTTATTGCTATGTATCGCGGTGGGTCTGCTTGCAGGTCTGGGGGCAATAATGTTCCATTTCCTGTGCCACCTGGGCCATTTCTTTTTCCTGGATTACTTGGCTGGCTATCAGCCAAGCCACCCAGCAGGAGACCCTCCCCTCTTTCATCTTGAACACGAAACGGAATTCAGACGCTGGGTGCTCTGGCTCGTGCCCGCCTTGGGTGGGCTTCTTAGTGGTCTACTCGTGGCAAAATTTTGTCCAGAGGCCCAAGGCCACGGCACCGATGCAGCAATCGAGGCCTACCATCACAAAAATGGACTCATCGAGCCCAAGGTTCCGTTCGTTAAGATGTTTGCATCTTTCCTCACCCTTGGCTCTGGCGGCTCCGGTGGTAGCGAAGGTCCCATCTGCCAGATAGGCGCAGGGCTTGGCTCCCTACTGGCTCAAAAGCTCAAGGTGACCCCTAGGGAAATGCGAATCCTTATGGCAGCAGGGCTTGGTGCCGGCATTGGCAGCATCTTCAGGGCCCCACTCACAGGTGCCCTGTTCGCATCAGAAATCCTGTACAAAGATCCAGAATTCGAGGCCGATGTCATAATTCCCACTGCAATCGCCTCCACTATCGCCTACTCCTTTTTCTGCAGTGTGTATGGTTGGGGCTCACTCTTTAGGGCCGAAGACTATAGATTCTCCAATGTGCTAGCCCTTGGACCATACGCCATACTGGCCCTTTGCCTCACCATCGGTGTCTGTGTATTTGTGACCATTTTCTGGTCTTTCCATGACTTCTTTCAGGAAAAGGTAAACCTCCCCCTTTGGATAAAACCTGCAATTGGAGGTATCCTCACAGGTACATTGGGACTCTTTCTACCTCAGGTATTGGGTTTTAGTTACGGTTTCATCCAGGATGGACTCTATAACAAGGTTTCCCTGGGCCTCTTTCTGTTGGTAGCAGTAGGAAAGATTCTGGCAACCACCTTTTCCATTGGCTCCGGAGGAAGCGGCGGTGTGTTCGGGCCATCGGTAGTCATCGGCGGCTCAATTGGAGGCGCTGTTGGCCTCTTTTTTCACGATATAATGCCCAATATCGTACCTTCTGCATCCCCATTCATTATTGTGGGCATGGCAGGCTTTTTGGCTGGTAGCTCCAACATTCCAATTTCTGCTGTGATAGTGGTGAGCGAAATAACAAGCTCTTACCATTTGTTGCTTCCCAGCATGATGGTTTGCTCATTGAGCTACTTTTTGTGCAGGCCCTGGAATCTCTATAGGGCACAAGTGAAGAGCAAGATAGACAGCATGGTCCATAAGGGAGACTTTTTAAATGACATTCTAGAAGGCATCACTGTTGCTGACATATTCAACCCCAACAAGGTCTATGCCGTAATTCCAGAAGATATGACATTCGCCCAGTTCAGACGCTTCTTCAAGGCAACTGAACAACACTATTTCCCTGTAGTGGACAAGGAGGGGAAACTTTGTGGAATTTTTTCCATAAATGATATCAGGCACTTCCTGTTTGACCGAGATCTTGGGGACATACTCGTAGTAAAGGACTTCGCAAGACGCGAGGTCATCACAACCAAACCTTCTGAGGATATCAATACCCTGCTCAGAAAGTTCACCGTCCGCAACATCGATATGATTCCCGTGGTGGATGACAATGACCCCACCAAATTCCTTGGCATGATTAGCAGGAGAGAAGTAATAGACTTTTACAACAAAACGCTCAATCAGCTAAAAGAGTCCAAGAGGGACGTGGACGATATCCCATTTTAAGGGCAAAAAAAACCCCGGCTCGTAGAAAACCGGGGGGAGAACCAATCTCCAACAACCCAACCACCATTTATTCGATATTTAGTCAAAAAAAAAGCCCTTCCAACTTTTATTTTGGAAGGGCTGTCATAGCCTGAAAAAAGATATTATGAAATTTTCGATTATTTAGTAACGTATTGAAAAAAATATGTCAAGCTTTTTTTGTTAACTATTTCCCTCAGACTTTTCTTCCTCTGCCTTCTCCTCTGAAGAGGAATCGGCCTCAGAAACTTCCTCTGAGGAAGCTTCTTCCGACTTGGTTGACTCGGCAGCCTCAGCTGTCTCTTCTGGGGCCTCCGCCTCGGCCTCTGCCTGAGCCTCATCACCAGAAGCAGCTTCTTCCTGAGCCGATTCGTTAACTTCTTCCTGGGAAGATTCAGCCGCAGCCTCTTCACTTGCAGCGGCAGAGGCTTCCTCTCCCTGACCTTCATCAACCGCACCGGCTTCCTCATCTGCCTTTGCAGATGAAGCCTCGGGAATAACAACTGGAGCGACCGGCTCTTGGCTATCTGCCTTTTTGCCTTTGGGCTTGTCAGGTTTGATGGATTCCCTGACCAATTCGATGACGCACATCATGGCGCCATCACCTCTTCTGGGCCCTATTCTAACGATTCTTGTATAACCGCCCCTGCGTTCTGCCATCTGGGGGGCTATTTCAGAAAAGAGCTTTGCAACGACTCCTTTGTCCATGATAAAGGCAAGGGCCTGTCGCCTTGAATGCAGGCTTCCCTCCTTGCCGAGGGTTATGAGCTTATCTGCCACTCTTCTCAGCTCCTTGGCCCTGGTCACCGTAGTGGTAATCCTACCATGCCTAAAAAGTGAGGTTGCCATGTTGCGAAACATGGCCTTACGGTGAGCCGTCTTAACACCAAAATATTTTGTTCTTCGTCTGTGCCTCATTATTTCTTACCTTCCTTATCCTCTTCAGTTTCAGGAGGTGTCCAACCCTCGAGCTTCATCCCCAAGGTGAGCCCCATTGAATCGAGTATTCGGAGTATCTCTTCCAGAGACTTTCTTCCAAAGTTTTTCGTCTTGAGCATTTCCTGCTCGGTCTTTTGTACTAGCTCGCCTATGTAATGAATATTCGCATTCTTCAAACAATTGGCTGACCTGACAGAAAATTCCAGTTCATCAATTCGTTTGTTGAGATCCTTGAGCTTGTCCATATATGGAGGCCCTTTGGGCTCCTCCTCAGGCTCTTCGGTCTCATCAAAGTTGATGAAAACACTGACCTGCTCCTTCAAAATCTTTGCAGCATAGGCTACAGCGTCTTCGGGAATCACACTTCCATCGGTCCAAATCTCCATGGTGAGCTTGTCGTAGTCTGTCTTCTGACCAACCCTGGCCTGGGATACCTTGAAGTTCACCTTTTTAATGGGGGAAAACAATGAATCTATTGGGATGGTACCCACTGGCTCATCCTCCAATAGAGCAGCGTTTTCCTCAGCGGGTACGTAACCCTTACCCCATTTCACCAACAGCTCCATGGAGATCTCGCCGTCTTCTGTAAGCGTTGCAATTTTATGTTCGGGATTGAGTACTTCGCAAGTACCCTTAGGATCCACAAGATCTCCTGCTACAAGGTCGCCAGGCCCCTTCTTCTGCACAGTGAGCCGGGCATCCTCGTCGCGAAACATCTTGAAGCGGACTCCCTTTAAATTGAGAATTATGGCCGTTACGTCTTCAATGACACCGGGGATGGTAGCAAGCTCATGTTCAACTCCATCCAGACGAACAGCCACAATGGCCGCTCCCTGAAGTGAAGCAAGAAGTATGCGTCTCAGCGCATTACCAAGCGTTATTCCATAACCCCTTTCCAGCGGCTCACACGAAAACTTGGCGTACTGGTCCGTTCTGGTATCCTTCTTAACCTCAATACGCTTCGGCTTTATTAATTCCCGCCAATTTCTATAAAATGGTTTCTGATTTTTATTAGCCATAATCTCTAAACTATTTATTTAGTGCCCTTTTTATTTGGAGTAGAACTCAACTATGTACTGCTCCTGAATTGGCATTGTTATGTGGGAACGTTCTGGCATTGCCTTTACCACACCCTTACGGTTGTCGGCATCTAGCTCAAGCCAATCTGGCACGCCCCTTCTAGCAACCGCCTCAATTGCCTGGACGATAGGCACTATATCTTTACTTTTTTCTCGAACCTTGATCTCGTCACCCACGCGAACTTGATATGAAGGGATATCTACGCGTCTGCCATTTACGAGGAAATGACCATGCTTTACAAGCTGTCTGGCCTGTGAGCGAGAATCAGCAAAGCCAAGTCTATAAACAACGTTGTCAAGACGCCTCTCCAACAAGACCAATAGATTAGTACCTGTGACGCCCTTCTGTCTATCGGCTATTTCAAAATAGCGCCTAAACTGAGACTCTTTTACGCCGTAAATTCTTCTGACCCGCTGTTTTTCCCTAAGACGAAGGCCGTAGTCAGAAACCTTGACGCGCCCCTTTCCGTGCTGACCAGGCGCGTAACTCCTTCTTTCAAAGGCACACTTTTCAGAAAAGCAACGGTCACCCTTTAAGAAGAGTTTGCTACCTTCTCTTCTGCATAATCTGCAACGAGGTCCTGTATATCTTGCCACTATATTCCTCCATTCAGTTCAAATAGAATTTTTGATGTTGAGCAGGCTTGACACCTGAAATTAAACTCTTCGCCTTTTGGGAGGACGGCACCCGTTATGGGGAAGCGGTGTGACATCTCTGATGACTGTAATCTGCAGGCCTGCGGTCTGAAGTGCACGTAGTGCTGCCTCTCTGCCGCTACCAGGGCCCTTGACCTCTACCTCCAAGGTTCTGACCCCATGCTCTACTGCCTTTCTAGCGGCGTTCTCAGCAGCTACCTGAGCTGCAAACGGCGTCCCCTTCCTGGAGCCTTTGAAACCGTTTGCACCAGCACTAGACCACGAAATGGTGTTACCTTGTTTGTCGGTAATGGTAACGATTGTGTTGTTAAAAGTGGCCTGTATGTGAGCTATTCCTTCAGGAATATTCTTTTTTACCTTTTTCCCGCCACGTCTCGGTGGTGACATTTAGACCTCCGTTAAATTACTTCTTTTTCTTCTTAATAGCTGCACGCCTTGGACCCTTTCTCGTCCTGGCGTTGGTACATGTCCTCTGCCCCCTGACAGGAAGACCACGTCTGTGTCTTAGCCCTCTATAACAGCCAAGATCCATGAGCCTTTTGATGTTCATGGATACTTCGCGCCTAAGATCACCCTCTACCTTGTATTCCGAATCGATGATCTTGCGGATTGCAGTGATATCTTCATCAGTCATCTCGTCGGTCTTCTTGTCCCAAGATATACCTGCCTTATCAAGTATCTTTTGGGCGGAAGTACGACCTATTCCGTAAATGTATGTAAGGGCGATCTCAAGTCGCTTGTTTTTGGGCAAATCAACTCCTGCGATACGTGCCATTTTTCCCCCTAACCTTGACGCTGCTTATGCCTAGGATTCTTACAAATAACCCTGACAATTCCCTTACGTCTGATAATCCTGCAGTCTTTACACCTTTTCTTTACAGATGCTTGTACCTTCATTTTTCTAACCCTTTATTATTTTGACCTATAAACGACACGACCTCTGGTCAAGTCATAAGGTGATAATTCAACTGTAACCCTATCACCAGGCAAAATTCTGATATAATGCATACGCATCTTTCCGGAAATGTGGGCTAAGACCTTATGGCCATTATCCAATTCCACCCTAAACATTGCGTTGGGCAGTGTCTCAACCACTTTTCCTTCTACCTGGATTGCATCTTGCTTGGCCATGTCAAACCCTCTTTTAATAAAACTTTCTTTAAATAAATCCGTCGCTTAAAATATCTGCACCCTTATCTGTTATGGCTATTGTGTGCTCAAAATGTGCAGATAAGGATCTATCACCTGTAACAGCCGTCCAGCCGTCATCTAAAATGTCCACATCGTAGGAGCCTATTGTCAGCATAGGCTCTATTGCCAGCACCATGCCCTTTCTCAAGACAGGGCCCGTTCCACGAGTGCCAAAGTTGGGCACTTCCGGTGGCTCATGCAAGGCCTTTCCAATACCATGCCCCACAAATTTTCGCACTACACCGAAACCGTGCCCTTCAGCGACATTTTGTATGGCCGCTGATATATCACCAAGCCTTTTTTTGTGTTTGGCCTTGGCGATTCCTGCATATAGCGCTTCTTTTGTAACTTCTGCCAACTTCCTTGCCTGTTCAGTTGGCGGACTTCCTGCAAAAGTACTAAAAGCGGCATCCCCAAAGTAACCATCTAGAATAACACCTAAATCAACACTTACAAGATCCCCTTCCTTAATTACCTTCTTATCAGACGGAATTCCGTGAACTATCTCTTCATTTAGGGAAATGCAGGTGCAAGCCGGATATCCATGATAGCCTTTAAAAGCTGGCTTGGCACCTTTTTGTTTGATTCTTTCGGCTGCTATTCTATCTAGTTCTCCAGTAGTAATACCGCTGGTTATAAGCTCCTTAAGTTCTGCTAAAATTTCAGCAACTATCTGGTTGGCTGCCCTAAGCTTTTCTATTTCCCAGGGCGCCTTCAAAATAATTCTACGACTGCCTGGTCTTTTTTTCACTATTATTTTCCAGGAATTTATCTTCCCTTAAGCCTGGCACCCTGTATCAATCCTTCATAGTTTCGGGTAATCAAGTAGGATTCGATCTGGCCCAATGTATCCATTGCAACACCAACCACAATCAGCAAGGCTGTACCGCCGAAGTAAAACGGCACATTGAACTTTGATATGAGCACACTTGGCAGCACACAGACAAAGGATACGTAAATGGCACCTATTAAAGTAATTCGTGACAAAATTCTGTCTATGAATTCAGCAGTACGCCTTCCTGGCCTGATGCCAGGTATGTACCCGCCATTTTTTTGGAGATTTTCTGCAATATCTGTAGGATTAATGATTATGGCGGTATAGAAGTAGCAAAAGAAAATTATCAGGGCTACGTATATACTTTCATAAATAAAACTTCCAGGACGCAAGGCCTGGGCTATGGACTGCATCCATGGCACACGTAAAAAGTTGGCTATGGTTGCAGGAAACATGATGATGGATGACGCAAAAATCGGAGGAATAACACCTGCCGTGTTAACCTTAAGGGGCAAATGCGTACTCTGGCCGCCATAAACCTTTCGACCTACTACCCTTCTTGCGTAGTGGATAGGAATCCTTCTGTGTGCCTTTTCCATGAAACAGATAAAGGCAACGACGCCAATCATCAATATAAGAAGAATGAGCAGTAAGGCGGCGTTTATTTCGCCAGTCTTCATCAGCCTGAAGGTATCGATGATGGCAGACGGCATCCTCGCAACGATACCGGCGAAGATTATGAGAGATATTCCATTTCCTACACCGCGCTCTGTAATTTGCTCACCCAGCCACATCAAAAATACTGTACCTGACATCAAGGTCAGGGCTGTAAGAAGACGAAAAGCCCAACCAGGGTGGGCCACTACAGGAATACCACCTGGCGCCACCATACTCTCAAGACCAATGGCTATTCCCAGGCCCTGCAGAAGGCTTAAACCCACTGTGCCGTACCTAGTATATTGGCTCATCTTCTTGCGGCCCTCTTCGCCCTCCTTCTTCAGTTCCTCAAGCTGCGGTACGGCAACCTGTAGCAGCTGAAGAATAATGGAGGCACTAATGTAGGGCATAATTCCTAGGGCAAAAATGGAGAACTTCTTAAGGGCACCTCCGGAAAACATGTCGAACATTCCAAAAAGGGTCCCCTGAGCCCTAGAAAAGAAAGAAGCCAAGGCCTGTGCGTCTATACCAGGTGTGGGAATCTGCACACCTATACGGTATACAGCCAACATCAATAGTGTGAATATAATCCTGTTCCTTAATTCAGGATAATTTCCTAGGCCTTCTGCTCCCTTTAGCACTTATCGCTCCTGATCTATCGTATCTATTCGTTTCAGCGCTTATTTAACCTGTATCAGTTCAACAGAACCGCCAGCACCTTCTATTTTTTCCTTGGCAGTTTTGCTAATGGCATGCACCTTTATCTGCACTGCCTTGGTAATCTCTCCGTTGCCTAGCAATTTCACGTACTTTTCCCGCTTCTTTACTAGACCCTTACTCTTCAACACGTCTATATCGATAACGCCATCGTAATCTATCTTTGCGATGGACTCTACATTCACAACGCCAAAGGACTTCCGGAAGGGATTTTTAAAGCCCCTCTTTGGAAGCTGACGATATAAGGGCATCTGGCCGCCCTGAAAACCTGGAGGAATACTTACACCAGAACGAGATTTTTGGCCCTTGGTTCCGCGGCATGCAGTCTTTCCATGACCGCTTCCTGGACCTCTACCTACTCTTTTTTTCTTGTGCTTAGAACCTTCGCTGGGTTTGAGACTATCTAAGGTGATCATATCTTTCACTCACAAATACTTGTATTTACGCAGCCTTGGATCGAGATTTGGCTGATCCTCCAATTTTAACGCCCCTAAGGTTGGCCCTGTAAACTGAGTCGCTCAACTCCTGCAGCCCGTCAAAGGTAGCCCTCAACACATTGTGAGGGTTGTTGGTACCAATGCACTTTGTAAGCACATCATGGATGCCAGCCGCTTCCATAATGGCCCTGACTACCGCTCCGGCAATAACTCCAGTACCCGGAGGTGCAGGCTTCAGTAAGACCTTACCAGCTCCAAAATGGCCTATAACCTCATGGGGGATAGTGACTCCCACCATGGGTACCTTGATCATTGCCCGTCTCGCCTTTTCTGTGGCCTTTCTAAGGGCGTCTGGAACCTCCTTGGCCTTTCCAAGTCCAAAGCCAACCATGCCTGCTCCATCGCCTACCACAGCTAGGGCACTGAATGAAAATCTCCTACCACCCTTGACAACCTTGGCTACGCGATTGATAAAAACTATCTTTTCTATAAGTTCCTGTTCTGGCTTTTCTACGTTGTTTAGCAACTTGAACCTCTCAAATCTTTAGAATACAAGTCCTTCCTCTCTGGCACCTTCGGCAAGTGCCTTAACCCTACCATGGAAAAGGTATCCACTACGGTCGAACACCACCTCTTTTATACCCTTGGCCTTGGCCTTCTGGGCAATAAGGCGTCCTACCTCCTGAGCCATTCCGACCTTGCCGCCCTCAACCTCTTTATTCTTTAGTTCGGGGCTGAATGATGAGGTAGCAACCAGAGTTACACCCTTATTATCGTCTATGATTTGGGCAAAGATGTGACGATTGCTACGAAACACAGAAAGCCTTGGCCTGGATTCCGTACCAAATATCTTTTTACGTATCCTCAGCTTCCTTTTATATCTTGCCTTTACCTTTGGATTAGTAGTCCTTTTCATAGTCACTTCTCTATTGCTTATTTTAGATTATTTGGCCGCTGCCTTTCCGGCTTTTCTGATGATGACTTCGTCTGCGTACCTAATTCCTTTGCCCTTGTATGGTTCTGGAGGTCTGAAAGACCTAATTCTTGCTGCTGTAAGGCCAAGTAGTTCCTTGTCATACCCTTCCAAGACGATCTTGGTTTCCTTCTGACTATCTACCTTGGCCGTTATTCCTTCTGGCAAGTTGAATTCGATAGGGTGTGAATAGCCCAAGTTCAATACAAGTACCTTGCCTTTAACCTCAACCTTATATCCAACACCCGTCACTATGAGCTCTCTTACAAAGCCCTTGGTCACGCCAGTAACCATGTTGGCTACTAAAGCCCTTGTCAGGCCATGTAATGCACGGGTGGGCTTTGAATCATCGCTTCTTACCACCTTTAGGACGTCTCCATCCTGCTCTAGTTTCATTTTTGGATGGATGGTTCTTTCCAGCTTACCCTTTGGCCCCTGCACCATGACTTTTCTTCCGTCAATGGTGACCTTGGCCTCTTTTGGTAGCTTTATGGGCAATCTTCCTATACGAGACATATTCAGCTCCAGTTCTTACCAGACTTCACAAACAACTTCGCCGCCAACTCCAGCCTCTCTGGCGGCAGCGTCTGTCAATACCCCTTTGGACGTGGAGATAATTGCTATTCCAAGACCTCCCCTTACCAGAGGCAATTCATCCTTTGATGCGTATATGCGTCTTCCAGGTTTACTGACCCGTTTCAAATCCTTAAGCACTGGCATCTTTTTATGATGCTTGATTGTGTGATAACGCAATGTTATGCGGATGATTCCTTGTTTTCCGTCCTTGATGATTCGGTAGCTGTTTATAAAGCCTTCATCCTTAAGGATCTGAGCTATGTTAGTCTTGAGCTTGGACGCGGGTATATCTACCTTCTCGTGTCCTGCTCTGACAGCATTCCTAATTCTAGTGAGCATATCTGCTATTGGATCAGTCATTGACATAAGACAACACCCTCTTATTTAGTTACCAGCTAGACTTTGTCACGCCAGGCAAAAGTCCAAAGGAGGCCATTTTGCGGAAGCAGATCCTGCATAGGCCGAACTTCCTTAAAAAGGCCCGAGGTCTGCCACAGATAGGGCACCTGTTATACTTTCTAACCTTAAACTTCGGTTCCCTTTTTACCTTTTCCATTAAAGCTTTTCTGGCCAAGATATCCTCCTATTGCTTCTTAAAAGGCATCCCTATAGCCTCTAAAAGGCATAGTGCCTCTTCGTTGGTGTCGGCTGTAGTGACTATAGTAACGTTCAATCCCTTTATCTTATCAATCTTGTCATAATCTACTTCAGGGAAGATTATATGTTCCTTGATGCCGAGGCTGTAGTTACCGCGGCCGTCAAAGGCCTTGCGAGATATTCCCCTGAAGTCTCTAATTCTAGGTATTGCGATATTTATCAGCTTGGTAAGAAAATCGTACATGCGCTTGCGCCTAAGGGTAACCATACATCCTATTGGCATACCAGCACGAAGCTTGAATGCAGCAATGGATTTTCTTGCCCTAGTAATCACCGCACGCTGCCCTGCAATAAGTGATAGCTCCTCCTGAGCCGAATCCAGTATTTTTGCGTTCTGGATGGCCTCACCAAGCCCCATGTTCAAGACCACTTTCTCTATCTTAGGTACCTGCATTTTATTTTTGTACCCAAACTTTTCTATTAGCTTGGGCACAGCCTCTTGCTGGTATCTCTCTTCAACACTCAACATTGTTCTAACGCCTCCCGAAGGCTACTTGCTCTCAGTTGGTATAACTTCGCCGCACTTTTTGCAGACTCTTACCTTTGTACCGTCCTCCAGTACCTTGCGTGCGATACGTACAGGATCAGTACACTTTGGGCAGATAAGCATTAAATTTGAAATATGAATTGGGGCCTCTTTTTCTATTATTCCGCCAGATGAACGGGGGCCAGGCTTGGTATGCCTCTTGATTATTTGGGCGCCTTCTACTATGGCCCTATATTTTTTAAGGTCGATGAGCTTGATTCGCCCCACCTTGCCCCTATCTTTACCGGCCATGACCATGACTCGGTCATTCTTTCTTAAATATGTCTTATTCTTTGAAACCTTCATATCCAAAAAGCCCCTGATTATATGACCTCTGGTGCCAAGGAGATTATCTTCATAAATCTCTTGGCCCTAAGTTCCCTCGCTACTGGTCCGAATATACGTGTACCAACAGGTTCACCATATTGATTGATTAGTACAGCAGCATTTTCATCAAATCTGATATAAGAACCATCTGGCCTGGGGATCTCCTTCTTAGTGCGGACAACAACTGCACGTGCCACGTCCCCTTTTTTCACCTTGGAGTTGGGTATTGCCTCCTTGACAGAGACCACTATGGTATCCCCAACCCTGGCGTACCGCCTTCTGGTCCCACCTAGCACCTTGATACATAGTACCTTTTTGGCACCTGAATTGTCTGCTACGTTGAGCTTTGTCTCTTGCTGGATCATTTTTTAAATACCTCGCAATTATATTTAGACGGCCCTTTCCACAATCTCTCGGACAATCCAGCGTTTTTTCCTGCTAATAGGCCGGTGCTCTTCTATGGTTATCTTATCTCCCACACGGCACTCGTTATTTGGATCGTGAGCCATGTACTTCTTTCTTCTCTGTACAAATTTGCCGTAGATTGGGTGCCTGAACCTTCTGATTACTACTACCGTTACAGTCTTGTCATTTTTGTCACTAACCACCATTCCGGTAAGTGTTCTGCGTAATCCCTTTGCCTTTTCCATCAGACCTCAGCACCCTCCAGCTGTTTCTCTCTTATGATTGTATTAACTCTTGCGATCTCCCGCCTAACTGTCCTCAACCTGGCAGTGTTTTCAAGTTGATGGGTTGCATGCTGAAAACGTAGGTTGAAGAGCTCTTTCCGGAGATCTTTGTCCTTCTTTCTCAGCTCTTCTATGGTCATTTCTCTTAACTTGTCTGCCGCGCTCATACCATGCTGCTCCTGCTCACTATCTTAGTAGGTATGGGCAATTTGTAAGACGCCAACCTCAATGCCTCGATTGCCGTCTTTTCATCAACACCTTCCATCTCATATAAGATGCGACCAGGCTTGACAGGCGCTACCCAATATTCTACTCCGCCTTTACCTTTTCCCATTCTTGTTTCAGCCGGTTTCTTGGTAACCGGCTTATCAGGGAAAATCCTGATCCAAATCTTGCCCTTCCTCTTGACATGCCTGGTTATAGCAATACGAGCCGCCTCGATCTGCTGGGCCGTAATCCTGCCACGACCTAAGGCCTTGAGCCCAAAGTCTCCGAAGTTGAGCTGATTGCCCCTCTGGGCTACGCCCTTGATGCGGCCCTTTTGATGTTTGCGGTATTTAATCTTTTTTGGAGCTAGCATTTTTCCTCACCACTATTAAATATCTACCGAGACGTATTCAGCATCCTTGTCAGGGAGTACCTCTCCCTTGAAAATCCAAACCTTCACACCGATGACACCGTAAGTGGTTAGCGCCTCGGCAAAGCCATAGTCGATGTCGGCTCTAAGTGTGTGAAGTGGCACTCGACCTTGCAGATACCACTCTCTTCTTGCCATTTCGGCGCCACCGAGTCTTCCGGAACAGGCGATCCTAATACCTTGTGCGCCAAATTTCAATGCCAAACCTACTGCTCTCTTCATTGCCCTTCTAAAGGACACTCGCCGTTCAAGTTGGGCTGCAACATTTTCGGCAACAAGCTGTGCATCCAACTCAGGCCGACGCACCTCGGTGATATCAATCAAGACTGGTCCAGAAGCAATCTTCTCTAGGCTCTTCTTCAGCGCCTCAATTTCTACACCCTTCTTTCCAATGACTATACCGGGACGCGCTGTATGTATCCTGACCCTAACGCGCTTTGCGGCCCTTTCGATCTCTACCTTGGAAATTCCTGCATGAGCCATTCTTTCCTTCACGTGCTTGCGGATGTTGTAATCCTCAAGCACAAGTTTTGGATAATCCTTATTTGCAAACCACTTAGAGTCCCAAGTACGCGTAATTTTAAGCCTAAGCCCTATTGGATTAACTTTCTGCCCCAAAATTGCCTCCCGATACAGCTAACTAATATTCGTCTAAAACTATTGTGATATGTGACAACCTATGCCTGATACCATAAGCCCTACCCATGGCCCTGGGCCTCCACCTTTTGAGCTGCGGGCCTTGATCAACGCTTATTTTCTTTACATACAGGCTGTCCATATCCAGGTTCATATTCTCGGTCGCATTCGCCAAGGCGGACTCAAGGACTTTTTTGATTATCCTTGCACCTTTCTTTGGCGACAGGCTGACAATCTGCATTGCCTCATCGACTGGCTTATTTCTAATCAGATCTGCTATAAGCCTCGCCTTCTGAGGTGAGATGCGCCTAAACTTAGCTACTGCCCTAGCCTCCATGATAAACCTTCCTATTTCTTCTTAACCTTTGATTTTTTATCTGCTGCGTGACCATAAAAAGTTCTCGTTGGAGCAAACTCACCGAGCTTATGCCCCACCATATTCTCTGTTACGAATACGGGTATGAACTTTCTTCCATTATGAACAGCAAAGGTCAAACCCACCATATCTGGGATAATCATGGAGCGCCTTGACCATGTCTTAATCACTTTGCGGTCATTGGTCTCCAGGGCCTTTCTGACCTTCTTCATCAAGTGCTCGTCTACAAACGGTCCCTTTTTAACTGATCTTGGCACTTGCTTAATCTCCTTTTAATAAGAGCAATTACTTCTTGTGTCTGCTACGAACTATAAATCTATCACTGGGCTTCTTGCGCCTAGTGCGATAACCCTTGGTAGGCCAACCCCAAGGACTGCAAGGATGCCTACCGCCAGATGACTTACCTTCACCACCACCCATTGGATGGTCCACTGGGTTCATGGCAACACCCCTGACCCTAGGCCTTCTACCCAGCCAACGGCTACGTCCTGCCTTACCAATGGAAACATTTTCATGATCCAGATTGCCTACCTGACCAATAGTCGCCATGCAATCTTCTAGAAACATGCGGACCTCGCCGCTAGGCAGACGGATCTGTACGTAACGTCCTTCCTTTGCCATAACCTGGGCAGCGGTCCCGGCGCTGCGTACGACCTGCCCGCCTTTGCCCGGCCTCATCTCGATATTATGGACCAAGGTACCAAGGGGGATATTCTTCAGGGGCATAGCGTTGCCAGGCTTCACATCCGTAACCTCGTCGGATATGACCTGGTCACCTGTCTTAAGGCCAAGGGGTGCCAGGATGTATCTCTTCTCGCCGTCTACGTAATGCAATAGGGCGATCCGAGCACTTCTATTGGGATCATATTCAATGGCTGCGACCTTGGCTGGAATCCCCTGTTTATTCCTTTTGAAATCTATAACCCTGTACTTTCTCTTGTGACCACCGCCCCTGTGACGGCTAGTGATACGGCCATAGACGTTACGTCCGCTACTTCTCTTAAGGGGCTCTAACAGGGATTTTTCAGGCTCTTTCTTGGCAAGCTCGTCATCCACGATGACGCTCATGAACCGCCTGCCAGGTGATGTAGGTTTATATTTCTTGATTGGCATTATGCACCCTCAAACAAATCAAATTTTTCGTCTGGATATAACCTGACAATGGCCCTCTTCGTATCAGGTCTTTTACCAATGAACCTGCCGCTTCTCTTTTTCTTGCCCTTACGGTTGAGTATCTGCACGGCAAGAACCTTCTTCTTTAGGACCTTTTCCACCGCTTCTTTCACTTCAATCTTGTTGGCCCGCCTATCCACCTCTAAAAAGATCTGGTTGTACTTCTCATTGTGGATGGTGGCCTTTTCTGTGAGAATCGGTGATTTGATTACTGAATATATATCCTTCATGACCTAAGCCTCTCATCCAGGGTCTGAACTGCCTTTTCTTCAATGAGCAAGTACTCGTATTTGAGAAGGTCATATACATTAAGACCCTTTTCAGCCAGGACCTTGACTCCTGGAATGTTCCGCGCAGACAGCTCTATCTTGTTATCCCTGTCAAGGGTAACCATCATTGCCTTCTGACAGCCAAACGAATTGAGCAGTTCAGCAACCTTCTTGGTCTTAATCTCATCCACCCCAAAATCCCTGATGACGAAAATCCTATCAGAGGCAACCTTGTCACTCAGGGCCATCTTCAAGGCTAACTTCCTCACCTTCTTAGGGAGGGTGTAGGAGTAGTCCCTTGGCTTGGGCCCGTGGGCAACACCACCATGCCTCCAAAGGGGTGAACGAATACTTCCAACACGTGCTCTACCAGTACCTTTCTGACGCCAAGGCTTGCGGCCACCTCCACTTACTTCAGCCCTAGTCTTAGTAGAGGCCGTTCCTGAACGTCGCTTGGCTAACTGCCATTTAACTACTTCGTGAAGGACTCCAACCTTTGGCTCAACACCAAATACCTCATCGGATACGTCGATGTCCCCTACTTTTTCCTTTTGTGCGCTATAAACTGCCAGGGTAGCCATAATTTGCCCTGTCTCCTACATCATTATTTAAAATAGACAAGCACCATTTGATTAATGGCACCGGCCACGCCGCCCTTTACCAACAAAAGATTCTCTTCTGGGCGGATGTCCACTATCAGTGAGTTCTTCACGGTCTTACGTTTGCCACCCATCCGACCAGGCATCTTCTTACCCTTGAGAACCCGGGATGGATAGGCACTCATTCCCGTAGAACCAACAGCCCTATGATGCTTTGAGCCGTGGGCCATTGGACCTCTGGAAAATCCATGTCTCTTAACGGTTCCCGCAAATCCTCTACCCTTGGTAACACTCACAATATCAACAAGCTGGCTACTTTTTGCGTCTGCAAGGGTAAGCTTCTGGCCAAGCTCGTATTCGTCTGGATTATCAACAGGAACCTCCCTGATGAATCTGAAACCAGTGTCCACTCCAGCCTTTTCCACATGCCCCCTTGCAGGCCTGTTCAGCCTCTTTAAAGGCTTTTCCCAGTAACCTAGCTGCAAGGCATTGTAGCCTTCTTTATCTGTTGTTTTTTTCTGCAGGACGACACATGGGCCGACCTCCAGGACCGTTACCGGTACACTGGAGCCATCTTCACCAAACACCCTGGTCATCCCTATTTTTTTACCCATCAGGGCACTGATACCAGCCATTACCGTAGTCCCCGTTTATAATTTTATTTCAACATCGACGCCTGCAGACAGTTCAAGTTTCATCAGTGCGTCAATGGTCTGCTGGGTCGGCTCAAGAATATCTACCAATCTCTTGTGAGTACGCACCTCAAACTGCTCTCTCGACTTTTTATCGATATGCGGTGATCTGAGCACCGTATATCGACTGATTCGAGTCGGCAGAGGAATTGGGCCTGCAATGCGTGCCCCTGTCCTCCTGGCCGTATCCACTATTTCATTGAGCGACTTATCCAGTTGCTTGTGATCGTAGGCCTTGAGCCTGATTCTTATTCTTTGTGTAGGGACCATCATCCCAATAGCACTCCTTAAAGATTAAAAGCCTTATTCGATTATCTTACTTACGACACCAGCGCCAACGGTACGTCCACCTTCACGGATTGCAAACCTGAGCCCTTCCTCCATTGCGATGGGCTGGATAAGCT